>NZ_JBDZDJ010000025.1:0-80922 GCF_040049135.1 Gordonia sp. VNK1
GCCGTGAAGTCGTGCCCGTCGCGGTGCGGCGCCACGGCCTCACCGTTGACGAATATCTGGAGCAATGCGGCGTCGGTGGTCCCGGACACCTCGATCGTGGTGACGTCACCCGAGATACGTGCGTCCGCGTGCACCGACAGGGCCGGCGTCGGGCCGCCGGTCGATGGGGCGGGCCGACGGAGCCCCGGAAGTTCTGGCGTCGACGACGGTGGCATGCGTCGGCGCGACAGCTGTTCATAGGCCCAGCCGTATGCCAACAGGGCGTTGTCGCTGTACGCCCGACCCGCGAAGGTCAGGTTGACCGGCATGTCGATGTCGGCCATCGTCCCCATCGTGACGTTCACGGTCGGGACGCCGTAGTGCCGAATCATGGTGTTGCCGGTGGATACCCACACGCCGTTGGCCATCGCCCGCGCGTGCGAGTCCGCATTGGTGTCGGCGTCGGCCGCGCCCACATCGAGCGCCGACGGAAACACCAGCGCGTCGAGACCGAGGTCATCGAGCCACTCCTCGAGGTCGATGCGACGCAACTCTTCCAGACCGCGCACACCCTCGGCGAGATCGGGGATCTCCTCGAGTGGGGTGATGCCACGGGCCGCGCGGGCCGGGTACTCGCCGATGTCGAGGTTGTAGCGGGCGTAATAGCCGACGAGTTCGTCGGGGATGGCGCCATCGGGGAGCGGGAAGATCATGTCGCCGTCCACGTCGGCCAGCCGATCGAGGGAATTGTCGCCGGTGGCCTGCAGAAAGTCGTTCCACGACCAGGTGGTCAGATCCCACATCTCCGCGTCGAAGAAGCCGCCCGGCAGAATGCCGCGGGCGTATCCGTCGCGGGCGCTCGGCCGGTCGAGTTCGTAGTTGGTCAGAGCCGGGAAGTCGACCTCGACCACGGTCGCACCGGCTTCCTCCAGATCGGCCCGCGCCCGCTCCCACAGTGCGATGACCGATGGGCGAGGCGTGATCGGCCAACCCGCCTCATCGTCGTCGCCCAGCAGGATACGTGGAACACCGAACCGCCTGCCCCGCAGCGATTCTGGATCGCGGAGGTCGGTATAGGAGGGTGGCCGCACCTCGGACGCGGACGGCAATGCCACCCATGGTTGGGTGCGCCAGAAGTCGCCGCGGGTCTGCGGATCGTCGACCACCAGCACGTCGAGGAGCACCAGGAGGTCGTCCATGGTGCGGGTCTGGGGGACGACGACGTCCATCGTGGGGGTGAGCGGCCAGTTGCCGCGCACCGAGATGACGCCACGTGACGGGGTATAGGCGGCGAGCGCATTGTTCGACGCCGGTGAGCGCCCACTCGACCAGGTTTCCTCACCCAATCCGAATGCCGCCATGCTCGCCGCCGTCGACACCCCGGAACCGTTGGACGAACCGGACAGATACGCGGCCGCGAGAAACCTTGGGTTGTAGGGGCTTTCAGCGCGTCCGTAAACACCCCGTTGCATGCCGCCGTTGGCCATCGGGGGCATGTTGGTCAATCCGATGCAGATCGCGCCGGCACGTCGGAGTTGCTCGACGGCAAAGGCATCCGATCCGGCGAGAAGATGCTCGAATGCGGGAGAGCCGGATGCGACAGGTAGCCCGGCCACCCGGTAGCTGTCCTTGGCGGTGTAGGGAATCCCGTCGAGGGGGCCGCGGGACTCGCCGCGCGCCCGGCGCTCATCGCTCGCGCGTGCCTCGGTGAACATCTCGGGGTTGAGGACGGGTACGGCGTTCAGGGCCGGTCCGTGCCGGTCATACCGTGCGATTCGATTGAGGTACCCGGCGACGAGTTCGACACTGGTCACGGTACCGTCGGCCAGGGCCGCACCCAGTTCGGCGACTGTCGCCTCGACCAGCGGTGGTGTCGAGATGTCGCCGGCGGTCGGGATGGCCGTGCTCATCGGGTGGACCCGGCGGCCGGTTGCTGCTGGGTGATGCAGTGGATGCCACCGCCTCGGGCGAGGATCTCCCGCGCGTCGATGGTGACGACGCGGCGCCCGGGATACGCCGAGGCGAGGATCTCCGCGGCGTGCGCGTCGGCGGCCGGTTCGCCGTAGCCGCAGGCGATCACGCCGTCGTTGACCACGAGGTGATTGATGTAGCTGTAGTCGACGAAGCCATCCGCGTCGCGAATGGTCTCCGGTGCCGGCAGGTCGACGATGGTCCACGGGCGTCCGGCGGCGTCGGTCGTGCCCGCCAGGAACTCACGCAGATCGAGCATCACCTGATGGTCGGGATGCTCGGGGTTGTTCTGCTGGTGCAGAAGCAGCGTGCCGGGGGAGGCGATGGTGGCGACCATGTCGATGTGCCCGCGGGTACCGAACCGTTCGTAGTCGCGGGTCAGTCCCCGCGGCAGCCAGATGACCTTTTGCGCCCCGATGGTGCGTTCGAGTTCGGCCGCGATCGTTTCTTTTGTGGCATAAGGGTTTCGGTGCGGATCGAGCTGTACGGTCTCGGTGACGAGTACGGTGCCCTCACCGTCGACGTGAATGGCGCCGCCCTCCTGGACGAGCATCGAACTGATCACCGGTACGCCTGCTCTTGCGGCCACGAACCGACCGATCCGACGGTCGTTGTCCCACTGCGCCCAGTCCTGCGCGCCCCAGCCGTTGAAGGTCCAGTCCACGGCGGCGAGGTGGCCGGTGGTGTCGTCGATGACGAATGTCGGGCCGATGTCGCGCATCCAGGCATCGTCGAGAGGGGCTTCGATGATCTCGACGGTGTCGGCGAGCATCGCGCGGGCGCGGGTCATCTCGGTGGGGTCGACGACCACGCTCACCGGCTCGAAATCGACAACGGTGTTGGCCACGAGACTCCAAGCCGCATAGGCGGTCTCGGCCTCGGATGCGCTCTCGGTCAGGGTGGTATTGGTTCTGGGGAACGCCATCCACACGCGCTCGTGCCGAGCTGTCTCGGCGGGCATGATCCACGACATCGGTGAAGCCTCTCATTATTGATCGACTGGTCAATAACAATCAGAGTAGGTCTCCGGAGGGGTGGCGTCAAGAGAAACCGGGAAATTATTGGCCAATCGATCAATAGTTGTTGACTCGGCGACCTCGTGCGTCGATGATCGCTGCATGGGACAGGTATCAGGTGATGTGCGTCCTCGGGCCGCGCGCAAGTCGCCGGCCGAACGTGCGGCCGAGATACGCGCGGCTGCAAGCGATCTGGCGAGGGAATCGGGTCTGTCCGCGCTGACGCTGCGGGCGGTGGCGGCGCGAGTCGGCGTCGCACCGGCTCTCGTCGCGCATTACGAGCCGAGCATGGACGAGCTCGTGGCGGCCACCTTCACGACGATCACCACCGCCGAGGTCGACGAGATCGTGGAGATCATCGAGGATGGCCCGACCGCCACCGAGAAGCTGCGGCTGCTCATCGCAACGTTGCTGGAACCCTCGCGTGACGAGGTCACCGCGGTCTGGGCCGACGCCTTCAGTCTCGGGCGGATCAACGAGGCATTGGCGGCGGCGGTGCGCGCGGTGATGGACTCCTGGCAGGCGCTGGTGGTGGGCATCATCGATGACGGAACCGCCGCCGGTGAGTTCACCACCGACGAACCCGGAGACGTCGCGTGGCAGTTCCTCGGAATGATCGACGGCGTCAACGCGCACGCCCTCGTGCACTATGTCGGCGCACCCGACCGGGGCAGACTGGTTCGTCGTGCCATGGAACATGAGCTAGGACTGAGACTCGGCGCTCTGGGCGGCGACGAACCGGCGCACCCCACCGACATCGCGTGACGCGGCACGGATCCGCACCCGCCCGGTGGATAATCGTCGGTGTGGCGGCCTTGGTACGCGCAACGTCGGTATCTGGGGCGTCACGCACCTGAGGAGGTCGATGATGACCCGACGGCGATATCGGGATCGGGAGCAGGCCGGGCGTGTGCTCGCCGATCACTGTGGCGCACTTCGTGTTCGATCGGCCGTGGTCCTGGCGCTACCGCGTGGTGGGGTTCCGGTGGCCGTGCCGGTGGCGAAGTATCTTCATGCTCCGCTGGATGTGTACATCGTGCGGAAGCTCGGGGTGCCCGGTCAGCCGGAACTGGCCGCGGGCGCGATCAGCGGTGATGGGGTGGTGGTCACCAACGACGACGTCATCCGGGCCACCGGCACATCGTCGGAGGATCTGCAGCGCGTCATCGACACCGAACGTGCCGAACTGCAACGGCGTGTCGTCGCCTACCGCGGCAGCCGGCCCGCCGTCGACGTCCGCGGGAAGACCGTGGTAGTGGTCGACGACGGGGTCGCCACCGGAGCGACGGCGCGGGCGGCCGTCGGCGCGCTACGACGATCCGGCGCAGCGGATGTGGTGATCGCAGTGCCCGTGGCCCCACCCGACGCGGTGGCCGGCCTCGCCGAGGTGGCCGAGGTCATCTGCCCGCTGCTGCCGCGGGACTTCCACGGCGTAGGGGGCGCCTACGACCATTTCGAGCAGCTCACCGACCAACAGGTCTGCGCGTCCTTGGCTCAGGCCGTGCAGGCTGAGTGACCGCCCGAGGTGTGGGACTCCGATGACTCACCGGGCGCTCACGAGATTCCGCGGAGATCGATAACGTGGTCGGCAACCTCGTCGTCACAGAGCGCGACGATGTGCTCGGCGTACTTCTCGGCAATGGGCTTGCGCCGCAACTTCATTGTCGGAGTCAGTTCGTCGCTGCCGGGGTCGAGGCCACCAGTGCGGAGATGTAGGGTTTGCCGTCACCGATGGCCACGACCTGTCCGATGAGTGACGACGCCGCTTTCATCGCGTTCTCGACGTTGGTGGGCGACATGTTCTTTCCGGACTCGTTGATGATGAGATCCTTCTTGCGGTCGACGATGGTCAGGAACCCGTCGTCGTCGAGTGTGCCGATGTCGCCGGTGGCCACCCAGCCGTCGGGATCGATCGTCTCGGCGGTCTTCTCGGGGTGATGCCGGTATGCCGGAAATGGTCATTGAATCGTAAAGAATGCAGGTGGATAGTGATTTTGCGAAGAAGGAGATAAGGCGCCGGTGGCCGGATGCGGGTGTGAGGAAACCGAGGATTTCCCGGGCACTGTGGCGAGCGGGCGTGGCCGGGTAGGCTAAGTGGAGTCCACACCTCCGGTAGCTGCGGCGGATGGCCGGCAATCGACGGAATCCGACATGGCACCGAGCCACCTCGACGCAAGCGAGTCGTGAATGTCCTCTCCCACATCGCCGCAGAACCCAGCACCTGAGAACTCGCCATACCAGAACTCCGTGCCCCCGGCCGAACCCGACCCCCGGCGCTGGAAAGCGTTGGTCTTCATCTGCATCGCGCAGTTGATGGTCGTGCTCGACGGCACCGTCGTCCAGATCGCGTTGCCCGATGCCAAGGTCGATCTCGGTATCAGCACGGCCAATCAACAGTGGGTGATCACCGCCTACGCCCTGGCATTCGGAGGTTTGTTGCTCTTCGGTGGTCGCATCGCCGATCTGTGGGGGCGCCGCCGGGCGCTGATGGTCGGCCTGGTCGGATTCGCCGCCGCCTCCGCACTCGGAGGGGCCGCGGTGAACGAGGCCATGCTGTTCGGTGCGCGGGCGTTGCAGGGCGCGTTCGGCGCGCTGCTGGCCCCCGCTGCACTGTCGTTGCTGACGGTGATGTTCACGTCGCCGAAGGAGCGGGCGCGAGCGTTCGGCATTTTCGGCGCCATCGCCGGCGGCGGCGCCGCCATCGGGCTGTTGCTTGGTGGGCTGCTGACCCAGGTCTTCGATTGGCGCTGGACCATGTACATCAACGTGGTGTTCGCCGCGATCGCGCTGTTCGGTGCCATCGTGGAAATCAAGGAACCGGCCCGTGCCCACGACCACGCCCCGGGACTCGACATTCTCGGTGTGATTCTCGGCGGAACCGGTCTCGCACTGGTGGTGTACGGATTCAGCCGAGCCGCCGAAGAGGGCTGGGGCGACACCGGCACGATCATCTGCCTGGTCGCGGCCGTCGTCCTGCTGGTGGCCTTTGTGGCCTGGCAGGCACGCAGTCCGCATCCGCTCCTGCCGTTGCGGGTTGTCGCCGACCGCGCCCGCGGTGGCGCCTACCTCAGCGTTGGACTGGCGACGATCGCGATGTTCGGCTCATTCCTGTTTCTCACGCTCTATATGCAAGTGGTGCACCACTATTCACCACTGAGCGCGGGCGTGGCCTTCCTCCCGATGGTATTCGGGATGCTGCTGGGCTCCACCCAGATCGCGGCCCGCCTGATCACCCGGGTACCCCCACGATTCCTCATCGTCCCCGGTGCCCTCCTCGCCTCCTGCGGCATGCTGCTGCTCAGTCAGATCTCGGCCGACTCGACGCGCTACTGGTCCGTGGTGTTCCCGGCGTTGCTGGTCCTCGGCATGGGGATGGGCACGGTCTTCATGACGTCGATCAACCTCGCCACCTACGGCGTCGAACCGCGTGATGCGGGCGTCGCTTCGGCGATGGTCAACACCTCGCAGCAGGTCGGCGGCGCGATCGGCACCGCACTGTTGAACACCATTGCCGCCACCGCCGCCGCCTCCTACGTGACCGGCCACTTGTCGGTTCACGGTCCCGCGGACATGGCGACCGTGCAAGCCCAGGCACTGGTCCACGGGCAGAGCACCGGCTTCTATGTGGCCGCAGCGATCCTGGCGTCCGTCGCGGTGGTGGCAGGAGTGCTCATCAACGTGCGGCGTCCGATCGGGGAGGCACACGGTCCTGCAGCTGAGGTTGTCCTCGACGGTGCCACGGGTGTGTAGTGCACTGTGGGTGTCGTCCGTCGGGGGTGCCGGATGACGAGACGTGACGAGGCGAGTCCTATCCGGGGTGGACTGAGGGCTGGGGAAGTCGCGCTTGCGTTGAGCGTGGAGATTCGAACGGGAATCACTTCCCTTCCGCGCCGGAAGACGGATGACCGTCCGGGGCGGAACACGACGCACTGCGCACTCGATGAGTGTGCGGAACCGACGAGTGTGCTTGTCGGCAACCAATTCATCACCGGCCGGGGTTCCGTAGTATACGGCTGATCCGCTGTTCGGAGTACGACCTCGCGGGTGAGTGCAGTGTCCCAGGGCGGTCCGGAGGCTATGTCGGCCAACCGGTTTGACGCTTGGTGAGTCGGTCGTGACCGGTGCTGAATCGTCAGCAGCGGTGGATTCGCGCCGACGACGCCGATCTCGCACGGAGCGCATCGATCGTGAGAATTACACGGCGAGAGTCACATCCGTCATTCGGGTTCAACCGCGCCGTGCAGATGACGTGGGACCCGCGACCACCGGCGGCGGATCGTCATCACCGGTGTCGTGTCCATCGTGTCCACGGTCGCCTCGATGATGGCCGGCCGCGGCTTCCCGCTCCGCGGACCCCGTCCACAACCGCAAGGGAGGTGCTCAGGGGGCCCACAGGCAGGTGCCGGCCGCCAAGACGTATGAGCCGTAGGCGCCTGCCGTGAGTGTCGTGGACAGCGCCGCGTAGATACCGATCATCGTGGTGGCGGTGACGCCGCGCCAGGTGAGGCGCGTCGCCGCGACCAGCTGCTCGACCCGGTTGGGTCCGGCTACGTGGAGAGCGCCGATGAGTTCTTGGCCGCGTTGCTGGTCGTCGAGTTTGAGTAGTGCACTTGCCAGCGCGGGTGTGCTCACGGCGCGGCGTGCGGCGTTGTCGGCGGCGATCTCGAGATAGTGGGGGATCGCCGAGAGGGCGGCGTCGACCAGAGGTACCCAACGCACGGGTGCGCTGAGTGCGGTCGCCACTGCCATGATCCCGTGATGACGTTGCCGGAGATGGGCCCGCTCATGAGCGAGGACCGCGTGCAACTCATCCCGGTCGAGTAGTCCCAGCGCCGCATCGCTGATGAAGATGCCGCCATCGCGGTGGGCGAGAGCGAACACCGTCGCTTCGGTGCGGTCGAGTAGGCGTACCGATGCGTTCGCGACATACCGGTGGTGCGACGACGCCCGAAGCGCAGCAGCGGTGACGCGTGCGCGGCGTCGTGCCCGGTAGGCGTGGCGCGCGGTGACGTAGAGCCCGGCGGCCCCGGCGAGGAGAGGGAGGATGAGCAGGACGACGGTGGGCAAGCCGGTATGAATCGTCGGCCCGTCGAACGGGCTCGCGTGTGCCAGGCAACGCCGGCACACGTTGGTGGCGCCCGCGGACAACACTCGCGGACCGGAGAGAACCCAGGCGAACACGGGCCCGATCGCCAGCGCGGCCGCGATCCAGGACGCGATGATCCCGATGAGGGCCACCGCCGCGGCCAGCGGTGTGCGGGCCAGGGCCGGCGCCGCCCATCGGAGTGCACGAGGACCCAGCATCGACCACGCGATGATCAGCGGGGCGACAGTGCAGATCAGGGCGAGTGTCATCGCGCGTCCGGCCTGTCTTCCGAGTGGTCGGCCAGGTATCGGCGTAAGACGTCGACGTCATCGGGCGACAGGGTCTCGACGAAGTGAAGCATCGACGACTCCCGGTTGGTTCCGGGCGCGTTGAGCGCATGCTGCATCAGCTGGGCCGCGTGCTGCTCCCGATCGTGGACTGCCTTGAATCGCACGCCCCGTCGTCGGCGTATCGGGGTCACCATCCGTTTGCGCTCCAGATTCCGCAGGACCGTGGCAATGGTGGTGTAGGCCGGAGATCCGGGCGAGAGGTCGATGATCTCGCGGATGGTCAGCGCGCCGTTCTCCCACACGATGTCCATGACCTGTTGTTCGAGAGTGCCGAGGCGGACCGGCTCGGCGGACGGCGATGGAGGGTGGCGCTCACTCATCGACGTTCATCGCCACTGTCGGTCGACCTGCCCATGGCCCCGAGTATGCCGTAGAGTCGACTATCCCGCATAGTCGATGGCTCGCTGTTGTGTGGGGACACGACGTGCGTGCCGGTCACCTCTGCGCACGGACGCCGTCGATCACGTCGACGTAGGGCTGCAACTCAAAGCCCCCGAGCAGTGGTGTGCCGTTGATCCAGAACGCCGGTACCGGGGGGATGAAGAGGCTTTTGGCCAAGGCCAGGTCGGACTCGATCTGCGCGTCGAATCGGGAGCCGGTCGTGTCGCGGGCGAAGCGTTCGAGATCCCGGACCCCGGCCCGCTGAGCGAGTGTCGTCAACGATTCAGGGGTGAGATCAGCTCGTCCCTGCTGCGGAGCGGCTTCCATCACGGTCTGCACGAACGGCCAGAATCGCCCCTGTTCCGCGGCGGCCCGGCCCGCCCGGGCGGCAGACCACGACTGCGATCCAGCCATCGGCGCGTCACGCCATTCGATCCGCAGTACGCCGGGATCGACGTACCGGTCGACGAGCACCGGCTGGATCACCCGAGTGAAGTGGGCGCAGTACTGGCAGCGAAAGTCCTCGAACACGACCATCGTGACCGGCGCATCGGGCGAGCCGAGCGTCAGCGGGTCGTGGTTCGACCGTCGGGGGACATCGCCTGCCGGCCCCAGGTTGACGATGGTTTCCGACGTCATGGGTGCTGCGGCTGCAGGGGTGCCCGAGTGTTCGGGGGGACGGGTCACTACGAAGGTGACCACCGCCGCTGCGATGACGATGGTCGCGGCGAGTGCTGAGAGTTGTTGGCGTACCGTGCCGATGGTCACTCTCACGAAACGATCCGACCGTGCCGGCAGAGGGTGGTCACCGGGCCGCCGCGGCGCCACGCGCCGGCACCCGGCATGCGCGTTGACCATCCAGTCGTATCGCCAGGGCGATCCACAACAACGCGATACCGGCGACCGCCAGAACCGGCTGAACCGGCGCGAACCATTGGAGGGCGCCGGAGTATCCGAGCGCCACCAAGGCCAGCTTGTTGCACACCGGGCAACCGACGGCGAACCAGGTGATCACGACGCCGACCGGACCCAAGCGGTTCGCGGGATGTGCCGAGCCACTGTGCTCTGCGGGTCGATCGGCGTCGTCGCTGTCGCCGGATCGTACGTAGGTGGCCGCCAGCAGCCCGGACAGGAGCGCGGTCGCCGCCAGCGCCGGGTAATTCCACATCACCGGTGCCACGTCACGCGAGAACACGTCGTTGGGAATCAGCACGGTGGCCAGGCCGATGATGACGCCGACCGCCGCGGCGGTGGCACTCATGACGAGCGCCTGTCGCGCGGTGGCGGTGCGCAGCGCTGAGCCGAGTGCTCGCGGGGAGTTGCGCAGAGCCGCCCACGTGTATGTCGTCGTCCCGATCAGCCGGTCCACGATGCCCCCTCAACTATCGAACATAGTTGATTACTATCATGCATAGTCGAATACTATCGCGGATAGTAATCACGGGAACCGACAGCGGAGGTCGCCAATTGTCCGAGAAGCGTTCGAAGTTGTCATCGTGGTGGATCCCGGGCGTGATCGTCGCGTTGGCGATCGCACTGGTCACCTTCGTCGTTGTCTATGAGTTCGGGGATGACACCTCCGCTCCATCATCCGCCGCCGCAGACACCGCAGCGGGGCCCAACGACTCCCGTTACGACATGGGCCTCGAACGCCGCGATCCGCACGATCCCCTCGCACTGGGCAGGGTGGACGCACCGGTCACACTCATCGTCTTCACCGACTACCAATGCCCGTTCTGTGCGAAGTGGTCGAGAGATACCCTGCCGACCTTGCTCACGCGGGTGGACTCCGGCGACCTGCGGATCGAGATGCGTGATGTGAACGTGTTCGGTGAGGCGTCCCGACGCGCCGCGAAGGCGTCCTACGCCGCCGCGTTGCAGGGTCGCTTCATCGACTATCACCAGGCATTGTTCGCCGACGGGAAACCGAGAACGGGTGCGGGGCTGTCCACCGAGGCGTTGACCGACATCGCTCGCCGGCTCGGTCTCGACATACCTCGGTTTGACGAGCAGATGTCGTCGGCCACCACCGATGCCGCGATACGGCAGAACGAGCAGGTCGGCGCGGTCGCCGGTGCCTATTCCACTCCCAGCTTCATCCTCGGCGGCCAGCCGATCGCCGGCGCGCAGCCGACCGCGGTGTTCGTGGGCATGCTCGACGAGCTCACCGGTCCGAAGGGAAACTGACCCGTGGACATCGGGCTGTTCGCAGCGTTTCTCGGTGGCGCGCTGGCACTGCTGAGCCCATGCGCGGCCTTGCTGCTGCCGGCGTTCTTCGCATCATCGGTCGGCGCGCGCGGACGGTTGATCGTGCACGGAGTGGTGTTCTACCTCGGCCTGATGATCACCCTGGTGCCGATTGGTATCGGCGTGGGCGCGCTGGCATTGACGGTGGCGCACCATCGTTCGGCGATCATCGCCGGTGCGGCACTGCTCATCGTGGTCCTGGGGGTTCTCCAGATCTTCGGTCGAGGATTCGACCTCGGGCGACTCCTGCCCGGGATGTCGCGTCTACAAGATCGATCCATGCAACGATCCGGCTTTGTCAAGACGCTGTTGCTCGGCGCGGTCAGCGGCGTCGCCGGATTTTGCACGGGGCCCATCCTGGGTGCGGTCTTGACAATGGCCGCCACCCGGGGGATGGGTGGGGCGGCGCTGCTTCTGGCCGTCTACGGAATGGGAATGGTGGTGCCGCTCATGCTCATCGCGGCGACGTGGACCCGCCTCGGTGCACTCGGCCAGACCACGCTGCGTGGCCGAGACATCGCGTTCGCGGGACTACATGTGCACACCACCCACCTGAACACCGGGCTCCTGCTCATCGCTGTGGGCGTCGGATTCTGGCTGACCAACGGCTTCATCGGAATCCCCGAACCCGTCAGCACCGACACTCAGCAACGGCTCCAAGACGGCGTGTCGATCCTCGCGAATCCCATGGTGGACGTAGCCGGCGTCCTCCTGCTGACGGCCGTGCTGCTCGGATGGTGGTGGTACCACCGGTCGCGGAACGACCCGGCTGCGAGAAGTAACGCCGCACAGAGCACCGACAAGTGCGCGGCGCGCTTCGACGTCGACCACGACCAGCGGTGAGCTGCACGACCGGGTGAGGGCAGTCCTCGGTGCGTGGTGGTGGCCATCGGTGTGCGTCGCGATATCGTCGGTTGACGCTGACCCGGGCTGATCGGGCTGCCATCAGCTGCGTGGAGGGGAGCAGGTGAGTCGTCATGCCGGTCAATCGCGTAAGCGAGAAGACAACCTCCATCTGACGGCCGCGCGCGCGGTGCTGGGCGGCATCGCCGTGGCAGCGGCGGTGGTCGGCGGGTGCGCTCTGGCCGGGCTGGTCGGGGAACCAGAGTCTGCCGCACACGGCATCAGCTCGCTCGGGCTCACCGCGTGGTCATCATTCTTCTGCGCGGTGTTCGGTATCTTCGCCTATCTGGAAGCCGGACATGACGACGGCCGACCCGCGCCTGAGCCACCACCTGGCTCGACGGTGATCCTGCGAGTGACATCCCGACTGGGACTTGTGTTCTGGCTGTTCAGCGTGCTGACGGCGGCTGCGCTGGCAGTATCGGTGGGGCTGGTGATCGATATCGCGGTCACCGACTCCGGTCGTGCCGCGATGGGTTCTGCGATCGTCATGGGTTTCCCGCTGGCCGGGTTGATTGCCACCCTCGTCTACCTGCCCCGGCGCATCTTCGCCGTACGCGGCCAATGTCACCTCTGGCTCTCGGCCGACGGCATCGGATACCGACCATCGTCGGACGACGACCCCGGCTACCTCGAGTGGAGACACGTGACCGCCGTCGATCACCTCCCTCAGATCATTCACTCGATGGGTGGCGCCATCGGCATCGTCTACCAACAGCGGTGGCGGATCGTGCACGGCCGGTCGGGTCATCCCGTCGCGGTCTATGTGCAGTACCCCGCGGGCGCGACCCCACGACCGTCGGAGATCCGGCGGACCGTCGGGGTGGTGACACCCCAATTGGATAGACGACGTGCCGACGCACAGCCCGGCCCCCGGTCACGGTGAGCGAACTGGCGGATCGGTTGCGCGTCCAGCCGCCTCGTGATGTGCGTCGCCGGGGCCACACGTCGTGACGTCATTGAGGGGCCGACAAGCCTTCCCGAACGTCGATCGACACGGGCACCGCTCCCCGCATTCGCCGGCTCCGGAGGGGAGTTTGTGCGTTGCGTTGCCGACCCGGGATAGTTGTCGAATGCGATTCTCCGTCCACCATGTGGCGATCAGCGTGGCGTCGATCGAGAGGTCGACTCGGTTCTACGCACAGTTCGGCTTCCGGGAGGTGCTGCGGTACGACGCTCCCGACGCATCCATGTCGGTCTCCCACCTGCGCCTCGACGGGGTGATTCTCGAGTTGTTCACCTTCGCCGCATCGCAACCACTGCCGGACGCGGCCCGCGAACTGATCACCGATCTACCCGAGATCGGAGTGAAACACTTTGGTCTGCAAGTGGATTCCGTCGCCGGATGCCTACGTGACTTCACCGAGCGCGGTCTGTGTCCGGCCTCGACCACCATCACCGAGGGGCGCACCGGCGTGCGGTACTTCTTCATCACCGACCCGGACGGGATACTCGTGGAGTTCCTTCAAGACGACCGCGTCTTCGACTGATCTGTGCGTATGGGCGTTCCGCGGAACGCTGTTCGGGGCCCGCAAGTGCCGCGAGGACACATCCGACCACCAGAGAGGTGATGGTCGGATGTGCGCGCCCCGGAGCCGACGCCCGGGGTGCGAAGAACTCAGTGCTTCGCTCGGATCGCCGCCTCGACGTCGTGCGCGGGAATCTCCTTGGTGCAGAAGAACCAGTCCTGACATTCCATCCCGTCGTTGCCTGTCACGCGGTCCTTGGCGGTGCCGCAGGAGCCCGCGGTCGGGACGATGACCTTGTCGCCGGGGCGCCAGTCCGCAGGGGTGGCGACCTCGAAGTGATCGGCCGTCTGCAGTGCCTTGACCATCCGCAGCAGCTCGTCGAAGTTGCGGCCGAGGCTCAATGGGTAATAGAGGAGTGCCCGAACGACTCCCGCAGGGTCGATGACGAACACGGCGCGTACGGCCTTGGTGCTGTCCTCGCCCGGCATGATCATGCCGTACTTGGTGGCGACCTCCATCGTGATGTCCTCGATCAGCGGGAACGTCACTTCTACGTCCTCATGGCCGGTGAAACTGATCTTCTCCCTGATGGTGCGCAGCCAGGCGATGTGACTGTAGAGGCCGTCAACCGAGAGGCCCACCAATTCGGTGTTGTAGGAACGGAACTCGTCCTGCATCGCGGCGAAGGTGATGAACTCCGAGGTGCAGACCGGAGTGAAGTCGGCCGGATGGGAGAACAGGATCACCCACTTGCCGGCATAGTCGCCGGGGAAGTTGATGTCTCCCTGGGTGGTCACCGCCGTGAACTCCGGCGCGGGTTCCCCGATTCGGGGCAGACGGATGGCGGTACTGGGGGCGTCGGGCTCGGTGGTGGTCATGCTGAGGTCCTCTCGGCTTGGCGATCTCTTTCGACACCCGGTGCAACATTAATACCCCCAGGGGTATTTCCGGAGGTGCTGCCGAGCGACGGGTACGCCGAGACCGGCAACGACCACATCGGATGCGGATGTCGAGGCCCGCGTACCGAAAAGTTCCCGGCGGCGACGTATTCGGAGAACGAATGACTCAGTAGGCCAGCCAGTCGTTACCACCGAGGCCGAGTCGCCTGACATCCAGTGTCGGCTCGATCTGGGACTGCGGAGCGAGGTCGCGGCACTCGAGGACCTTACGCACGATCTCCGCGGAATCGATGTTCGGGGGACTCGACACCCACATTGCGTAGGGGAAGTTTGATGAAGCGGTCGCGACCAACTGAACCGATACATCGTCAACACGCCGGCCCGCAAGATTGTCCTCACCTACTCGCGGGGAGCGCAGTTCGCCTCGGAATAGTTGCGGCACTACGGTACTGCCGCTTCCTCGGTCTCTGTGAGCGTGTTTGAAGACTAGAGAAACCGCCCTGAGTTCCGGTGCCGGGATAAGCAGACACCGGTACTTAACACATGTAAAGTTGGCGCTGTGGCGAACGTACCGGGCACGACCGAACTATCCGATGGCTGGCGATTCATCGGTGCCGACGAGATCGATGTGTCCGGTCGGATGTTGTCGCAAAGCGCTGTCGCGGCAGGTGTACTCGTGCCGCGAATGCCGGCCACCAGCCTCAAAGCGCGACGAGATGCCGGGCTCTATGCGGACGACCCCTACGTCGGGGATCATCTGACGCGAATCGATCAGGAACTGTGGAAGCGGGACTGGTATAGCCCGGACCTTCTATTCGAAAGCAACGCCCCCGACCGGGTCCGTCCGGAACCCGACACAGCGAACCGGCAATTCCGCATCATTCTGTCGAACACCTCTGATCACCTGGCATTCTTCACCCGGATACAGATGTGTCGACCGGACACCGCTGCGGAAATCCTGCCGAGTCACCACAGCGATAACTTCGTCACTGTGTATCCGCACGAACCACTCGAGGTCACCGCGCACTTCGAGCGGCAGGTGCTGCCGGCGGGTGACCCGACACTGGCGGTGACGCAGGTCAACGGCGTTCGGGCCGGAGCCCCAGACAGCCATACCGCTGCGATCGCTCCCTGATGGTCGAGGTGAAGAAGTCCGCGGATGCCGGGCCTGCGCTGCTCGTCATCACCCTGATCGTGATGGTTACCGCGGGTGGTATCGGCATGGTGTCGGGACTGGGCCGCGCATCGGTGCTGGCCGCCATAGTCGGTTTGTTCTGCCTGTTGCCCGCATTCGTGGGCGCGTTGCGCCCTGACCTCAGACGAATGGCATGGCTGGGCCCGTGTGCGCTCGTATCGGCAACCGTGCCACGCTTCTTGGCGTCGTGGCACTACGCGGCGGGGGTGGCCGGGCTGGTGGCCGTTCTGTTCGTCATCTCCCTCCTTCCGGCCGCCGGTACGCGTTTTCGCGTTGCTGCGATAGGCATGTCCTTCATCGCCATCGGTGGTTACGGCGTCGCGCTTCCCGTTGGCACCCCCGACCTCGATGTGGTGTGGGCGGTTGCGCTGGGCATTGTTGTCGCGCTGACGATTCGGATCATCGTCGGAATCGCCGATCCGAGCGGACGCACACGCGAACAGATCGTTGCGCCGTTGCGGCCGGGCGGCATCGACACCGTCGAGGTGATCGGGACCTGGGTGAGCGATCGCCCGTCGGTGTGGACCACCGAGGTGTTGGCGCGGTCCTTTGGCTACCGCCGCGTCGTCGCAATGGTCACTCATCTTGCGCACACTGCGCCGGGAGCGGCGAACTGCGCAGTGGACCGCCGATTGTCGGTACTCGGCCTACAGGCGAGCGCCGTCGCCGACATCGTGACTGCTCGGAAGACGACGGATGCCGTCCCGGTGGATCTCGACCTCGACTCGGACGGGATTGCCGCAGTGCCAGAGCAGATGTCGACGCTCCTGGCGCAAGCTCGCACACACCTGATCGCCATCCAGAACTGTGCGTTCCAACGTGACGCTACCCGGGTGGAAGGCTTCGGCGACCTACGCCGCACCCTCATCGGTGGCCGTCTGGCCTCGGTATTGCGGCCGAGCCCAGGGGTGCTTGCGGAGGCGCTGACAAAATCAGTTGGCATCATCGTGGCCGCGGCCACCGGACTGCAACTGGCTCAGCCCGCCTTCGCAAACACCTATCTCAATGCGGTGGTCTCGATGATGCAGCCGACCTGGGCGGCCACTGTCGAGCGTGTGGCGTACCGTCTTCTCGGTTGCATCGTTGCCGTTGTCCTTGTGGTCGCGACCGCGCTCCTGCTTCCGCCGCCGGCGATGTATCTTGTTGCGCTGGTTGGTCTGTTCGCACTCACCTGGTTCATCAGCAGCCATCCCATAGTGTCCAACGCCGGTGGCGTCGCGATGAGCGTCGCGCTGACCACGACAGGCAGACACACCGAGCCACTCGACACGCTTGCACAGTTGGCTGTCATGCTCGGTGTCGCGTCGGCCATCGTCATCGTCGTCAGCGTGCCCGCGGTGATCGCCATGCGCCGTAGGACGCCCGCGAGCGAGGCCGCACGCGCGGTCGGTGCGTTGGTCGAGGCGCTCGCCGATATCGAGGACGCGACTCCGCGGACTCGCCTTCGAGCCTTTGTGGGCGCATCCGTCGCGAGTCGGCGGCTGCGCAACGAAGCCTACGGAATGACGTCCCACGACCGCGATGCACTTCTCGATCTTGCCGGCCTCATCGATGCGGTGGTGCTGCTCATGCTGGTCGGTCCGGTCGCGATGTCAACACCGCCTATCAAAACGGCAGCGTTGCGAGATCTGCTGATACCTGACTCGGCCGGCGCTCTCGGCTCGGACAAAGAACTGGTACCCGGTGCCGCCGACGAATCCGGCGAACTCGGGGCAGTCGTCGAGATATGTGTCCGTCAGATCGTGACGACCGTGACGTCGCTGGCTCCTGCCGAGGCGCCCGGCGACGGTTCGAGCTCCGAGAGTCGATGGGAAAGGCCGACAAATGGTTCGACGCTCTGACGGAGCGCTACTGGTGAATGCCCTGGTGATGATCGCCATCATCACGATCCTCGCGACACGTGCGTACCTGGCGGCCACCGGGTTTCCACAGATCGGCGGTAAGACGCTCCACATTGCGCATGCATTGTGGGGAGGTGCGGCCATGGTGTTTGCAGTGTTGCTGTTGTTGTGGTTCGGCGGACGGCGTGCGCGGACCATCGCCGTAGTGCTCGGTGGCATCGGTCTCGGGCTGTTCCTCGACGAGGTCGGGAAGTTCGTGACGAAGACCAACGACTACTTCTTCGCGCCAGCGGTATCGATCATGTATGTCGTCCTGGTCGTTCTTCTGCTCATCAGTCGTGCGATTCAAGACCTTGGCCGACACAACGCTGGTGATGACCTCACCGAGGCCTATTTTCGGATCGGCGAGGCGGTCAGTGTGGGTGTGTCCGACCGTGAGAGGCAGGAGATCGACGTCTTGCTCGCCTCGGCGCGATCGGAGGGCGTCAGCGCAGAGGTCACCGCGCATGCCTCGGCGGCCCTCGCCGATGTGGCACCACGAACGCCGGGTGCAGGGGAGCGGTTGGTAGCCAAGGTCTTGGTCGGTCAGCACAACTTCGTCGTCGGGGCTCGGGTGACGGCGATCATCGCTGCGCTCTTGACGATCTTCAGTCTCGCGGGGCTGGTGTCGGCAGCTTTGACGATCTCCGACGACACCGCTCGTGGCACCGGGGTCGCTGTTACCTCAATCGGTCAGTTCTGCGGTTCGGCACTCGCTTTCGGCCTGTGTGTCGCTGCCCTTGTCACCCACGTCCTGCGCCGTGGCCGGCTGTGGCCACTGCGGATGCTGAGGGCTGCTGCACTGACCACCATGCTCCTCACCGAGGTATTCGACTTCGTCGACGAGCAATTCGGGGCGCTCATCAACGTGGGGGTCGGATTGGTTGCTCTCGCTGTGTTCAGTTCCCGGCTGTGGCAGCTCAGGAGGGCACAGCTCGTCGACGCGGGGTGACCGAGGCGTCGTGCTAGACATGACTGGTGTCTACTTGGGGTGTTCGGTGACCCAGCGGTTCTCGGCAGCTGAGCGTCGAGCGCAGATCGTCGCGACAACTCGTGCGATGATCGCCGATGAGGGTGCACGGAGCGTGACGCTGCGTGCGGTGGCGCGTCGCTGCGGGATGACAGCACCGGGCATCAAGCACCACTTCTCCACGATGACCGATCTGTACCGCGAGGTCATCGATCAGTTCAATGACGAACAGAACGCGATCGTCGAGCAGATCGCCACCGCTGCAGGCGATGACATCACGCTGATCGGTCTCGCCGATGCCTTGGCCGCGTACTACTCCGAGCACTCTGATGAGACCCGGAACTTCGATCTGCTCGAGGCTGAGGCGATGGCTCCGGACCACCCGGCGCACGGTCTGTATCCGGTGCCTGCTATCCGTCCGCTTGCGGTGACCCGATACTTGGCGGAGCGTGACTACGAGGCCCCCGAGATAGTCGTGATGATCCTGAGCCTCGCCGTGGACGGCCTGCGGTTCCGCTGGCTTCAGAAGCGCGACGGAGTCGACATCTGGGCCGACTGGCTCGAGGTCCGCGACGAACTGTTCTCCTGTTTCGCAAAAAAGCCGTCGGCACCTCCGGATCCGCCGTTGATGACACCGCGCCGGTGAGATTGGCGTCTCCACCTCGGTGGATCTGACGCTGACCGCAGAAACCCGCGGAACCGGGGTTTCGTAGTGCCCTCGGTGAGACTCGAACTCACACTGGACGGGTTTTGAATCCGTTGCCTCTGCCAATTGGGCTACGAGGGCGTGCTGCCTGTTGGGGGCTGCAGCAGTCAAGTCTAGATGATCAGCCGGAGACGGTGACAGCCGGTACGCTTCGGTGCATCGCCCGTCGAGTGCGGGGGGTGCGACCTGGTGTTTTCAGGTTCCGAACTCAATGCGGAGGAGGGGATGGTGACGGTGGTTGACAGTGCGTCGGTGACGCCGGCCGGACAGCAGACAACACATAAGGTGCTTGTCGCAGAAGATGACTCTCTGATCCGGATGGACCTCATCGAGATGCTGCGCGAGGAGGGGTACGACGTCGTCGGCGAGGCCCCCAATGGGCAGGCGGCGGTCGATCTGACGGAGAAGCTGTCCCCGGACCTGGTGATCATGGACATCAAGATGCCGGTGCGCGACGGGATCGATGCGGCCGCCGAGATCGCGAGCAAACGCCTGGCGCCGGTGGTGATGCTGACCGCGTTCAGTCAGCGTGACTTCATCGAGAAGGCCCGCGAGGCCGGGGCGATGGCCTATCTGGTCAAGCCCTTCACCAAAGCCGATCTGGTGCCGGCGATCGAGGTGGCGGTCAGTCGCTACCAGGAGCTGCGGGAGCTGGAGAAGGAAGTCGCGTCGATGGCCGACCGGCTGGAGACCCGCAAACTGGTCGAACGGGCCAAGGGGCTGCTGATGGAAAAGCAGTCGCTCTCGGAACCCGAGGCGTTCAAGTGGATTCAGCGGGCCGCGATGGATCGTCGTACCACGATGAAGGCTGTCGCGCAGGTCGTGGTGGAGACTCTGGGTCCGCAGGAGTAGGACGACACCACTCGTAAATTCTGGGAAAACGTGCAGCGCGTTGTCGTGGGAGTTTGCCGTCAAAGCATCGCACGTACGCATTTGTGGGTCTATGTTTTCCCAAGGTCTGCTCAGTAGATCTCTCGACCGTGGGGTCGGGCTGGCTCTCGGAGAGAGGTAGTAACAATGCACCGTCGCGTGACGACAGTTGCACTGGCGACGACGCTGGCAGCTGTGCTCGCCGTCTCGGCATGTAGTAGCAAATCCACCGACTCAGGGTCCGAATCCAGCGGGGCCGCAGGCTCCGGGCTGACGATCTCGCCTGTCGCCCAGATCAATACGCAGGGCCAGGAACAGCCATCCGTCGAAGAGGCCAACGCGCTCAATCCCGCCGAGCCCGGTGGCCAGACCTGCGAACCCGCGACCATCGCCATGGCGGGAGCTCTCACAGGTGCCGACGCCGCCCTGGGCATCAACATCAAGTACGGTGCCCAGCTCGCGGTCGACCAGCACAACAAGGCCAACCCGAACTGCCAGATCACGTTGAAGACCTTTGATACGGAAGGTGATCCGCAGAAGGCGACGCAGGTCGCCCCGCAGATCACCAACGATGACTCGATTATCGGCCTCATCGGTCCAGCTTTCTCCGGTGAGACCAAGGCGACAGGCGGAATCTTCAACCAGGCCGGACTGGTGTCGGTGACGGCGTCGGCCACCAACCCGAGCCTCACCAACAACGGTTGGAAGACCTTCTTCCGAGGCCTGGCCAATGACGATGTGCAGGGACCCGCGGTCGCGAACTACCTGACCGGCGATCTCGGAAAGCAGAAGGTCTGCGTGATCAAGGACGACACCGACTACGGTACCGGACTCGAGGCCGCCGTCACCAAGGCTCTCGGCTCCAAGGCCGACGCAAGTTGCTCGGGTGACGTCAAGAAGGGTGAACGTGACTTCTCGGCTGTGATCTCGAAGGTCACTGCGGCGCAACCGGATGCGGTGTTCTACGCCGGTTACTACGCCGAGGCTGCGCCGCTCGCGCAACAGTTGAAGACCGCAGCGCCGGACGTGACCTTTGTGTCGGGTGACGGGGCGAATGATCCTCAGTTCACCGCGCAGGCCGGCGACGCCGCCAAGGGTGCGTACCTGTCGTGCCCGTGTGGTCCGGCTCCGTCGCAGTTCGCCCAGGAATACCAGTCGGCGTTCAACCAGGCCCCGGGCGTGTACTCGGTCGAGGCCTACGACATCGCAGCGATCATGATGAAGGGCATCGAAGAGGGCAACAACACCCGCCCGAAGCTCCTTCAGTACATCGGGCAGTACCGCGGAGCCGGTCTCGCGCGCCAGTACTCCTGGCAGGACAACGGCGAGCTCTCGACGTCACTGATCTGGATGTACGAGGTCAAGTAGCACTCCACCGCACGCACTCGGTGCGTCCGCGTCGCCGGCCGGCGTCCGGACGCACCGAGTGCTGTGACTCTGGGCAAAGGAGATGAATGACCACCACATATCTGGTGGCCGAGACGACAACGACGGTCGCATCGACCATCGGCTTCGATGTGCACTCACTGATCGACAGTTTCTGGGTGCTGACCATCGAGGGGCTGACCTATGGTTCGATCTATGCCTTGGTGGCCGTCGGTTACACCCTCGTCTATGGCGTACTGCGGCTGATCAACTTCGCGCACTCCGAGGTGTTCATGCTCGGGATGTTCGGTACCTACATCGGCCTCCTGATACTGGGGTTCAGTCCATCCGGCGACACCTATGCCGAGGGCACCGTGATGACGGTGATCTATCTGGTGCTGGCAGGGCTCTGCGGCATGGTCGTATCCGGCGGTGCCGCAGTGGGCTTGGAGTTCGTTGCGTACCGTCCGCTGCGGCGTCGCAATGCGAAACCGCTGGCGTTTCTCATCACGGCGATCGGCATGTCGTTCGTGCTGCAGGAGTTCGTGCACTATGTCCTGCCCAAGGCGCCGGTCGACCCACCGCTCGGCGGGTCATCGGCTCAGCCAACCATCCGACTGGTCGAACCGGTCAAGGAGTTCACCATCTTCGGTGCTCCGGTCACCAACCTGACCATGGTCATCATCTTGTCGGCGATCGTGCTGGCACTCGGCACGGACTTCATGATCAATCGAACTCGGCTCGGTCGTGGAATCCGTTCGGTCGCACAGGATCCCGACGCGGCCCTGCTCATGGGGGTTTCTCGTGAGCGGATCATCGTCGTCACCTTCCTGATCGGTGGTCTCCTGGCCGGTGCCGCGGCGTTGCTCTACACGCTGCGCGTGCCCAACGGGATCATCTTCAACGGCGGATTCATTCTGGGCATCAAGGCGTTCTGCGCAGCGGTCCTCGGCGGGATCGGCAACGTGCGCGGCGCGCTGCTCGGTGGACTCTTGCTCGGCGTCATGGAGAACTACGGATCAGTACTGTTCGGCAACCAGTGGAAAGACGTCGTTGCCTTCGCTTTGCTCATCCTCGTCCTCATGTTCCGTCCGACGGGCATCCTGGGGGAGAAACTCGGGAAGGCGAGAGTATGACGACGCACTCGGTCGGCAACACAACGCCGAAGAACCCGGATCGCCGCGGCATCGGCGATGCGATCCGAAGCTGGTGGGACTCGCTACCGCGCGTTCAGCAGTGGCTGGTCGGGGTGCCGCTCATCGTCCTGCTGGCCCTGTTGCCGGTCATCAATCCACCATTGATCACCACGACCGCCACCAATTTCGGTGTTGTCATGGCAACCTTCGCGATGACCGCGTTGATTGCCATCGGCCTCAATGTGGTTGTGGGCCAAACGGGACTCCTCGACCTCGGATATGTCGGCTTCTACGCGGTGGGGGCGTACACGGTGGCGCTCATGACGAGCCCGTCCAGCCCCCTGTGGGGAAGTCCGGATCACGGTTTCTTCTCGGGTCCGTGGGCATGGCTGGCGTGTGTCCCTCTTGCCATTGTCGTCACGGGCATCACTGGCCTCATTCTCGGCACGCCGACGCTCCGTGTGCGGGGTGACTACCTCGCCATCGTGACCCTCGGCTTCGGCGAGATCGTGCGTCTGCTGGCCGACAACCTCACCGAGATCACCAACGGCGCGTCGGGTCTGCAGGGTGTGCTCTTCCCCGAGTTGCACCGGACTGCCGAGAGCCCGGACGGTGTCTTCTCCACCGCGAACAACACCTCGACCCTCAATTACGGCGTGTGGTGGTACTGGCTGGGAATTGTGGCGGTGATCATCGTGCTCATCGTCATCGGCAACCTCGAACGCAGTCGGGTCGGCCGATCGTGGGTGGCGATTCGCGAGGATGAGGATGCCGCCGAGATCATGGGCGTCCCGACCTTCAAGTACAAGCTGTGGGCATTCGTGATCGGCGCAGGCATCGGCGGATTGTCGGGCGCGGTGTACGCGGGCCAGGTCCAGTACATCGACCCCAAGGCGTTCACGGTGATCAACTCGATGTTGTTTCTCTGTGCCGTGGTTCTGGGTGGGCAGGGCAACAAACTCGGCGTCATCGCGGGTGCGTTCATCATCGTGTACCTGCCTGCTCGGGTGCAGGGCGTCGAGGTCGGTGGGCAGGCTCTGAGCGAGTTCAAGTACCTGTTCTTCGGGATTGCGCTGGTCGTCCTCATGGTCTTCCGGCCACAGGGACTTTTCCCGGCCCGTGCCCGGCTGATCACCTTCGGCCGGCAGGTCTACTCTGCGGTTCAACGCAACCCAAAGCCCGAACCGTCGGGTAGCGAGGAGGCCCACGCGTGACACACCGATCGCCCGACAACCCGGACCAGCCATTCGATCCGACTCCGGACAATGCGGAGCAACTGGCCGACGTGGAGGCCGACCCGGAAGCCACGACGGTGGTCGATCCCGCCGAGGTGATTCCGCAACTGGCAGACCCGGAGATGGTGGCCGAAGTTGTTGCGCCGCAGCGAGAGATCGCGGCGGAAGAGGGTGAGATCCTCCTGAAGGTAGAAGGGCTGACCGTCGAGTTCGGCGGCCTCGCTGCGCTCGATGACGTCAGCTTCGACATCAAACGCGGTGAGATCCTCGGGCTGATCGGCCCGAATGGCGCCGGAAAGACCACCTGCTTCAACGCGATCACCGGTGTGTACCGACCGACCAGCGGGATTGTCACATTCGACCAAGCACCATTGGGAAAACTCAAGCAGCACAAAATCACTCGACGGGGGATCGCGCGGACCTTCCAGAATGTCCGCCTCTGGGGCGAGATGACGGCGCTGGAGAACGTGTGCGTCGGGACGGATGCCCGTCACAAGACGTCGGTCTTCGGTGGCATCTTCCGGACTCCGCGGCACTACCGCGAGGAGCGGGACGCCGTCGATCGCGGAATGGCGTTGCTCGAGTTCGTCGGGATCGGGCCTCGTGCCGCGGAGAAGGCGTCGAACCTACCCTACGGCGACCAACGACGACTCGAGATCGCGCGGGCACTGGCGACCGAACCCAAGCTCTTGTGCCTGGACGAGCCGGCGGCCGGGTTCAACCCGAGCGAGAAGACGGCGTTGATGGGCCTGATCCAGAAGATCCGCGACGACGGCTACACCATTCTGCTGATCGAACACGACATGCGTTTGGTGATGGGCGTGACCGACAGGATCGTCGTGCTGGAGTTCGGGCGCAAGATCGCCGAGGGCAGTCCACGCGAGGTTCGTGACAATCCCGCGGTCGTCGCGGCTTACCTGGGAGTTCCCGATGACGAAATCGCTTGATCCGCAGGACTCCGAGAAGGGCGACGCCGTCCAGACGTCGACGTCTGCGGCGGCGGTCTTCGAGTTGACCGACGTCGTGGTCCACTACGGTCGGATCCGCGCTCTTCATGGGATCTCCTTGCATGTCAAGGAAGGCGAGCTGGTCACCCTCCTGGGCGCGAACGGCGCCGGGAAGTCCACCACCATGCGGGGAATTTCCGGGCTCAACAAGCTCAGCGCGGGTGACATCAAATTCAACGGTGAATCGATCACCCGCTTGGCGCCGCATGAGCGCGTCGCCCGCGGGATCATCCAAGTTCCCGAGGGGAGACGGATCTTTCCCGGGATGACGGTGCTGGAGAACCTCGACATGGGGTGCTACGGCAGGAGGTTCCCCAGCAAGGCGGCATACAACGATGCGCTGGAGCACGTCTTCGACGTCTTTCCCCGGTTGGGGGAACGTCGCAAGCAATACGGCGGCACGATGTCCGGCGGCGAGCAACAGATGCTCGCGATCGGTCGCGCTCTGATGGCCCGCCCGACGTTGCTACTCCTCGACGAACCGTCGATGGGTCTGGCTCCCATGGTGATTCAGCAGATCTTCCGGATCATCGCCCAGATCAACGAGAGCGGCACCACGATCCTGCTCGTCGAACAGAACGCTCAGCAGGCCCTGAGCCGGTCCGACCGCGGCTACATCCTCGAGACCGGAACGATCACCAAGGAGGGCGCGGGCAAGGACCTCCTGGTCGACGACGCCGTCCGGGAGGCGTACCTGGGTGTTGCCTGAGCGGGGTGATCCCGGGATCGGTGTGGCGAACCGTGCGGAGTGCTGTCAGGGGTCATCACTAGACTCGCAGGGGTGAGTCCAGCGACGAATGTTTCCACCGGCCCGGACAAGAAGAGCGCTCGGGGCAAGGCCGATACACAACCGGTGTTGATGCTGCTCGACGGGCATTCGTTGGCCTACCGTGCCTTCTTCGCGCTGCCCGCGGAGAACTTCCAGACCGAGACCGGCCAGCACACCAACGCGGTGTACGGCTTCACCTCGATGCTGATCAACCTGCTGCGTGACGAGGAACCCACGCATATCGCGGCAGCGTTCGATGTATCCCGCAAGACCTTCCGCTCCGACATGTACCCCGAGTACAAGGCGCAGCGCTCGAAGTCGCCGGACGAGTTCAACGGTCAGGTCGACGTGACCAAGGAGGTCCTCGATGCGCTGGGCATCCAGGTCATGGCCATCGAGGGCTACGAGGCCGACGACATCATCGCCACCCTGGCCACCGAGGCCGAGGCGCAAGGGTTCAAGGTGCTCGTCGTCACCGGTGACCGTGACTCGCTGCAACTCGTCGACGACTCGGTCACCGTGCTCTACCCGAAGAAGGGTGTGTCCGAGCTGACCCGCTTCACTCCCGAAGAGGTGGAGAAGAAGTACGGTCTGACGCCCGCGCAATATCCCGACTACGCGGCACTGCGCGGGGACCCCAGTGACAACCTGCCGGGCATTCCCGGTGTAGGGGAGAAGACCGCCTCCAAGTGGATTCGCCAGTACGGTTCGCTGGCCTCCCTCGTCGATCACGTCGACGAGGTGAAGGGCAAGGTCGGAGACGCGCTGCGGGCCAATCTCGCATCGGTGCAGACCAATCGGCAACTCACCGAACTGATTCGTGACATGCAGCTGCCGGCGGGGCCACAGGACCTGGCGCGGGTCGGCTGGGACCGTGACCGCATCCACCGGCTCTTCGACGATCTGGAATTCCGCGTCCTGCGCGATCGGCTGTTCTCCACCTTGAGCTCGGTGGTGCCCGAGGCCGAGTCGGGCTTCGACCTCGACGGTTCAGTACTCGGCGCCGGCGAGGTCGGCGAATGGCTGGCCGAGCATGCCCGCACCGGACGTGCCGGGCTGACCATCACCGCCCCGCACACCGTCGTCGGTGCCGACGTCAACGGCATCGCGATTGCCGCGGCCGACGGAGTCTCGGCATATGTGGACATCACCCAGCTCGACCCGGCCGACGAGAAGGCCCTCGGTGAGTGGCTCGGCGACACCGAGATCGCCAAGGCGCTACACGAGACCAAATGGGCCATCCACGCCCTGCGGTCGCGCGGATGGACGCTGCGCGGCGTCACCAGCGACACCGCCCTGGCGGCCTATCTCGTCCGTCCCGGGCAGCGCACCTTCAATCTCGACGACCTCGCGTTGCGGTACCTGCGGCGCGAACTACGCGCCGACGACGGCTCCGGGGATGCGCAACTGTCGTTGCTCGATGACGATGGCGGCCTGGGGGAGCAGGCCGAACATCACATGCTCGAGGCCCGAGCCGTCGCCGAACTCGCCGACGTCCTCGACACCGAACTCGACCGCATCGACTCCCGCGCGCTGCTCACCGAGATGGAACTGCCGCTGCTGTTCGTCCTCGCCGACCTCGAGGCTGCCGGGATCGCCGTCGACGTCGAGCATTTCGGTGATCTCGAGGAGGAGTTCGCCGAACGCATCCGCACCGCCGCCGAGGCCGCCTACGAGGTGATCGGGGAGCAGATCAATCTCGGCTCACCCAAGCAGTTGCAGACGGTGCTGTTCGACAAGCTCGACATGCCCAAGACCAAGAAGACCAAGACCGGCTACACCACCGATGCCGACGCCCTGCAAACCCTGTACGAGAAGACCGAGCACCCCTTCCTGGCGCACCTACTCGAACATCGTGATGCGACCCGGTTGAAGGTGACCGTCGACGGGCTGCTGAAGTCGGTGGCCGACGACGGTCGCATTCACACCACGTTCAATCAGACGGTGGCCGCGACCGGACGTCTCTCGTCGACCGAACCGAATCTGCAGAACATCCCGGTCCGCACCGACGCCGGTCGCCAGATCCGGCGTGGATTCATCGTCGGTGAGGGATTCGATGACCTGATGACCGCCGACTACAGCCAGATCGAGATGCGCATCATGGCGCATCTGTCGGAGGATGCCGGCCTCATCGAGGCGTTCAACACCGGTGAGGATCTGCACAACTTCGTCGGGTCCCGTGCGTTTGGGGTTCCCATCGACGAGGTGACCACCGAGATGCGGCATCGGGTCAAGGCGATGTCGTACGGACTTGCCTACGGGCTCAGTGCCTTTGGGCTCGCCGCCCAACTGCGCATCAGTCGTGACGAGGCCAAGGAACAGATGGAGGCCTACTTCGCCCGGTTCGGCGGGGTGCGTGACTACCTCCGCGACGTCGTCGCCGAGGCACGTCGCAACGAATACACCGCGACCCTGTTCGGGCGTCGCCGCTACCTGCCCGACCTCAACAGCGACAATTGGCAGCGACGCCAATCGGCGGAGCGGATGGCCCTCAACGCGCCCATCCAGGGCACCGCCGCCGACATCATCAAGGTGGCGATGATCAACGTGCACAAGCGGCTCGCGGCCGAGGGGTTGCGGTCGCGGATGCTGCTGCAGGTGCATGACGAACTCGTCGTCGAGGTCGTCGACGCCGAACGCGAGCAGGTCGAGACGGCCGTCCGCGAAGAGATGGGTTCGGCGATCACCCTGTCGGTGCCACTGGAGGTGTCGGTCGGTTACGGCCGGTCCTGGGACGACGCCGCGCACTGAGGCTGACTTCTTGAGAATGAACGGCTACGACGAACCACCGCGGCAACGATCACCCTGGGTGATCCCCGTGATCGTGGGACTGGTGGTCGGGGTGATCGTCGTCGGTGCGGTCATTGTCGGAGTGAAATTATCTCGGGGACAATGGAACTCGGTGGGCGCCGACTCGGGTTCGGGATCGACCACGAGTACCGTCGTGATCACCGAGACCGCCCCTGCGACACCCACCAGCACCACCATCGAGACCACCGCACCGTCGCCTACCGACGGCCCGGACAGTTCCGATGACGGCCCAGACGATTCCGGCGGTACGAACGGCGACGGAACCGGCGCACCGGACCTGCCCGTGCCGCCGATCGCCGACACCGAGTGGTACGCACAATTCGGCGCCTTCGATGACTACGGTGGCGCCGAGTCCGTCCGCGACGAACACTACGGTTCGCTGATCCTGCCGGGTGAGATGGTGGGGTCGTCGAGCCGTTACGTGGTGGCCCGGCCGACCCGGTCCCGCAGTGACGCGGAGGACGTGTGCGCGCAGTTCTCCGACGGCGCGTGCATCGTCAAACACCGGAGATGACATTGGGCCTGGTTGACGAGAGGTTCGCCGACGCCGATCAGACCAGTTCGCGTTCCAATCCGGAGATCACCAGGTCGACGGCGAAGGCGAACGACGAGTCGGCGCGTGCGACCCCCGTCGGGGCCGACCGGGCGGCGCGGGCCAGAGTTGAATCATCGGGAAGTTCGGAGACCGCCCAGACCTCTTCCGGCGCCGCGAGGTCGAGGGCGGAACCGAGTGCGACCGTATCGAGCAAGGTGATGATGTCGATGATCCGGTCGAGGTGAAAACCCGATCCGAAGAGTTTGTCGGCGAGCCGGTCGTAGCCCTCGAGTACCTCGGGTGCCCTGACCGTCTGCGCCGTCAGCGCACGCACCAACTCGGGGTGGGCGCCAAAGGCGTTCCGGTAGCTGATGAGCCACTGCCGGACGGTCTCGGTCCACGGAAGTGACCAGTCGACGTGTTCGGCGAGTTCGGCGGCCACCGACCCACGGATGAGTTCCAGAAGGTATTCCCGGCTCGGGATGTGGTGATACAGCGACGACACCGCGACACCGAGATCTTTGGCGATGCCCGGCATGGTGAACGAGCCGCGATCATCGAGAGCCGCGAGTGCGGCCCGCGCAATCGAGCCCGGGTCGAGGAGTGGGGACTTGGGACGTACCACGCCTCCACCCTAGGGCCTGTCCCCGAGGTGCCGTCGTCAGACGGACACCGCCTGGTGGGTCGGCTGCCCGTCGACCATGGTGAGGACGATCGGGGCGTCGGCGACCTCGTCGGCCGGTGCGGTCAGGGGATCGACGGCGAACGCGGTCAGGTCGGCACGCGCACCGACGGAGATTCGGCCGGCGTCGGTGGAGCCCTGTGCGCGCGCCGCGTGGATGGTGTAGCCCTCCAGGGCCATCCGCGCGGTCAACCCCTGGGAGGCGAGAACGGGTGACTCGTCGTGATGCCCGGCTCGCCGCCGGAGCCGAGCATCGGCCATGATCGATCGCGCATCGAACGGTGCCACCGGCCAGTCCGATCCCAGGGCCAGGATGGCCCCGGCATCTCGAATGTCGCGGGTCCGGAACGCCCGACCGGCACGTTCGGCGCCCAGCCGCTGGGACCAGTTGTCGGTGTGATCAGCCCGGGTGTAATGCGTACAGTGCGTGGGCTGCATGCTCGCGACCACCCCGTCACGGGCGAACCGATCCACGAGGTCATCGGGCAACGTCTCGATGTGTTCGATCCGATGGCGGGCACCCGACGGGGTGGGGCCGAGACCGGCCAGACTGTCGAGGGCGTAGCGGATCCCTGCGTCCCCGATGGCATGAGTGACTGTCGGAACTCCGCGCTCGGCGAGATAGCGCACCGCGTGGCGGTACTCGGCCGGATCCGGCCACAAGGGTGCCGTCGACTCGCCGTGGGAGTCCGCGCGATCCAGCCACGCCGTGCCGTTGTCGATGGTGCCGTCGATCATGAACTTCACACCGTCGACCGCCCACCGTCGTCCGCCGGTCCGCTGCAGGTCGATGATGTGGTCGAGTTGGTCGTTCGCGAAACCCGGCATGCAGAACGGTGCGAATCGCAACCGAAGGGGTAGGTCGGCGGCATCCTCCAACGAGCTGACCAGGTTTCCGCTGTCGGCCTCGAAGTCCATTGCATTGCCGGCGGTGATCCCGGCGGCGGCCATCCCGGCGAGCACCTCACGCAGGCGCCGTCGACGATCCGACGCGGTGTCGGACGGCAACACGGCGCCGACCACCTCGATGGCTTCGAGTTCGAGCAGCAGTCCCGTGGGCACATCGTCGCTGCAGACGATCTCGGCGTTGCCCGCGAAGTCGCGTGGCCCGGTGACACCCGCGGCCCGCAGTGCCGCAGGGCCGGCGAGTGCCGAGTGGGCGTCGAAGAGGTACAGCAGGACCGGAACCTGATCCCCGAGGGCGGACACGATCGGGGCGTTGGTCACCGGGCCACCCCGGAAGATATTGGGATCGAGTCCCCAACCGCGAACCCAGCCGTCGACGGGGCGGGCGGCGCGCAGCGCGAGTATCAACTCGTCGATGCTGGTGGTCCCGGACAGGTCGATACCCGCCGTCATGTCGATCCCCAGGACGGGATGGATGTGCCCGTCGATGAGACCCGGTGTCAGCGTGGCATTTCCGAGATCGATGACCTCCGTGGACGGGGAGATGACCGATCTCATTTCGTCGCGGTCGCCGACCGCGCGGATGACGCCGTCGGAGATGGCCACGGCCGAAGCCGGGCGATCGGTGGTCATGGTGTGGACGGTGCCGGCGAAGACGATCGTGTCGGCGTGAGAGGTCATGAGTGCGTTCCTTGTCGGTGGTGTGCTCAGCGTTCGGCCGCGGCGTTCGGATCGTCGTAGAGACCGCCGATCCGCCGATACGTCGCGGGTCGTTTGATCCGGAAGTAGTGGGCCGCAACGGCCCCGCCGATCAAGACGATGCCGACCACACCGACCAGCGTGGTGTTGACGGCCAGGCTGTATCCGGTCAGCAGATCGATCTTGTCGACGAGCACCACCAGTCCGGTGCCCAGCATGATCGTGGCGGCGACACCCGCGCTGACCCCGACCCGTTCGACGCGTACCGCCTTCTTGCGGATGAAATAGCACACGACGGCAACGGACGTGATGACCTGAAGGGCGATGATCCCGACCACGCCGGGGGTGTTCACCAACAGGAGCAACTGGTAGTACGGATCGGCCCCGGCGATCGCGAGTCCGCCGACGACGACGATCGCGAACACGGTCTGCAGGGCGCCCGCGCGGGCCGGGGATTTGAACGTGGGGTGCGTGCGGTCGAGAACGCGGGGCAGGACGCCGTCGCGGGCCAGGGAGTACGTGTAGCGATTGATCGCATTGTGAAAGGCGATCTGTGACGCGAGTGCGCTGGTCACGATGAGCACGGACATGACATCGGTTGCCCATGTGCCGACGTAGGTCGTCATCGCCGAAAAGAACAGTCCGGCAACGTCATCGACTGCTGCCTGCTGGACCTGATCGGAGCCGAATGCCTGCGTGATCGACCAGACGACGAAGCAGTAGAACACCGCCATGAAGGCGACCGCCCAGTAGGTGGCCCGGGGGATGGTGCGGTCGGGGTTCCTGGCCTCGGAGCGGTAGAGCGCGGTCGATTCGAATCCCATGAAGGCGGCGAAGGCGAATGCGAGAACGCCGGCCATACCGGGTGCGAACACGGCTTTCGGTGTGAAGGACACGGCATCGATTCCATGGGCGCCGCCCTGTACCAGGATGGCCACCGCGAGCACGGCGAGGATGCCGCTCTCCAAGGTCAGCAGCACGCCGAGGAACTTGGCGCCGACGTCGATGCCCCGACGTCCGACAAACCAGACGATCGCGATCGCTGCCAACGCCAGCACCGGCCACGCCACGTGAACCCCGAACAACCTCTGCAGCGCGTCCTGGGTCTGAACCGCCATCAGTCCGTACACGCCGATCTGCAGCGCGTTGTAGGCGACGACGGCCAGGAACCCGGCCGCGAGTCCGGTGGATCGTCCCAGGCCGAGGGTGATGTAGGAGTAGAACGCGCCCTTACCGCCGGTGTGCCGGGTCATGGCCATGAAGGCGACGGCGAACACCGCGAAAGCGACCCCGGCGGCCAGGTAGGCCACCGGGGCACCGACGCCGCCGATCGCCAGGCCCAGGGGGGCCACGCCGGCCATGACGGTCAGGGGTGCCGCGGCGGCGACCACCATGAACGCGATGGCCGAGGCCCCCAGAGCGTTCTGTTTGAGGTCGACGCCGGCGGGAGGTGCGGAATCGACACCGATTCCGACCGAACTGGTGGGGGGAATGATGGAAGTCCGTGTCATGAAATAACTTTCGGCGTGGGCTGTGCTGAGTGATTCGGGACCGCTGCGCCGGGGCCGCCGTAACCGAATGATATTCGGTTAGAACAATGTGACCCATGCCCCACAGTGCTGTCAAGACTCTTGGGAAGATTCGGAGATGACGAAATCGCAAGCCGTGAGAATCGGTGTCATGGACGGCGACGGCATCGGGCCGGAGATCGTGCCGGTCGCGGTGGCCGTCGCCGATGCCGCGGCGGCGCATGAGGGATTCGAATTCGATTGGCTGTCCTTGCCTTTGGGGCGAGGGGCGATCGAGTCCCACGGCACGCCGATACCCCAACAGACCCTGGAGGCGCTCGATGCGCTCGACATCTGGGTACTCGGCCCACACGATTCGGCGGGCTACCCCGAACGCTTCGCCGGCGATCTGACACCCGGCGCGGTGATCCGGAAACGCTACGGCCTCTACGCCAACCTGCGCCCGTGCCGCGGCCTTCCGGGCGTGGGCGCGCTCGCACCCGAGATCGACGTCGTCATCGCCCGGGAGAACTCCGAAGGGCTCTACGCCGACCGCAACATGGCGGTCGGGTCGGGGGAATTCATGCCGACCCCGGACATCGCGTTGGCGGTCGGGGTGATCACACGGGCCGCAACCGAACGCATCGCACGGCAGGCGTGTGAGTTGGCCACGGAGAGATCGGGCCGGTTGACGATCGTGCACAAGGCCAACGTGCTGACGATGACCACCGGACTGTTCCGCGACGTGTGCCGGGAGGTCGCCGCCGGATACCCCGACCTGACGGTGACCGACGCGCACGTCGACGCCATGGCCGCCCTGCTGGTGCGCCGGCCCGGCGACTTCGACGTGATCGTCACCGAGAACCTCTTCGGCGACATCCTGTCCGACCTCGCCGGTGAACTCGCCGGGTCGCTCGGCATGGCCGGCTCGATCAACTGCTCGGACACCGTCGTTATGGCGCAGGCATCGCACGGCGCGGCGCCCGACATCGCAGGGCGCGGCGTCGCCAACCCGATCGCGATCATCTCGTCCACCTCGAAGGCGTTGCGGTGGTACGGCAGGCGCACCACCGACGAGAGATTGACACGCGCCGCCGACGCGATCGATGCGGCGGTCACAGCGGCACTTGCCGACGGTGCGCTCACTCCCGATCTGGGTGGTTCGGCGACGACGGTGCAGGTGGGCGAGCGGGTGATCGCTCACCTGGACGGTCAGATCGGCTCAGCCGGTTAATCTTTCGTAACCAACCGGTGAAGTGGCCGTTCAGGCAGTAAGTTCAGACGCCGGGGGACACGGCAGTTTCGATTGGTTCAAACCTGCTCCGATGTCGGGGCGTGAAGGGGATGTGTGATGCGCGAGCGTTCAATCCGATCAGCAGCGATGCGGCTGCCGGGGATTCTCACGTTGTTGCTGGCGGTGATCGCGCTGGTGGTGGCGGGTTGCTCGAACGACGAGTCGACCGAGGGGAGCGGCGGTACCACCGCAATCCAACCCATCACCGTCGACGTCGCGAAGCAAGCCGACATCGCATCGCTGCTGCCCGCCGAGATCGCACAGTCCGGACAGCTGATCGTCGGCGTGAATGTGCCCTACGCCCCGAACGAGTTCAAGGACAGCAGCGGTCAGATCATCGGTTTCGACGTCGACCTGATGAACGCCATCAGCAAGGTCCTCGGCGTCACCCCGGTCTACAAGGAGGCCGACTTCGACAAGATCATTCCGTCGATCCAGGCAGGTACCTTCAACATCGGTATGTCCTCGTTCACCGACAACCTCGAGCGGCAGCAACAGGTCGACTTCGTCACCTACTTCAATGCCGGCACCCAGTGGGCGCAGCAGGCCGGTGGGAACATCGACCCGAACAACGCCTGCGGCAAGAAGGTTGCCGTGCAGGCCACCACGGTGCAGGACACCGATGAGATCCCGGCGAAGAGCAAGGCCTGCACCGACGCGGGTAAGCCGGCCATCGAGAAGGTGAAGTTCACCGATCAGTCCGAGGCGACCAACGCCCTCGTTCTGGGTCGAGTGGACGCCATGTCGGCGGACTCGCCGGTCACCGCGTATGCGATCAAGCAGGCCGGCGGCAAGATCGAAGCGGCCGGAGAAGTGTTCGATTCGGCGCCGTACGGATATCCGATCGCCAAGGGATCGCAGCTGGCGCAGGCCGTCCAGAAGGCCGTTCAGTACCTGATCGACAACGGCCAGTACAAGACCATCACCGAGCATTGGGGCGTGCAGGCCGGAGCCATCCCGACCGCGGTCATCAACGGCGCAACGAGCTGACCGGGTGAGCTCACCGGCAACCGGTCCGATCGGTGTGGGTTCTGACGATTCGTCAGGACCCGCACCGATCAAGGCGGTACCCCTCAAGCATCCGGGGCAGTGGGTAGCCGCGGCGATCGTCCTCGTCCTGCTGTTCTTGTTCGTCTACGGCGCCGCGACCAACAGTGCCTACGGATGGAGCACCTACGCGAAGTACCTCTTCGACACCCGCATCCTCGAAGGTGTCGGATACACCCTCGCGTTGACCGTGCTGTCGATGGTGATCGCCATCGTGCTCGGCGTGTTGCTGGCGGTCATGAGACTGTCGCCGAACCTTGTTCTGCGGTCGGTGTCCTGGGTATATCTCTGGATCTTCCGCGGCACGCCGGTGTACGTGCAGTTGGTGTTCTGGGGGCTCTTCCCGTCGCTGTACAAACAGATCGATCTCGGAATCCCGTTCGTCTATCAGTTCGTTCACTTCGACATCCAGTCACTCAACGCGGCGTTCACCTTCGCGATGATCGGTCTGGCGCTCAACGAATCCGCCTACATGGCAGAGATCGTGCGCGCCGGTATCTCCTCGGTGGGCGAGGGGCAGACCGAGGCCTCGGTGGCGCTGGGGATGTCGTGGACCCAGACGATGCGGCGCACGGTGCTCCCTCAGGCCATGCGGGTCATCATCCCGCCGACCGGCAACGAGGTCATCAGCATGCTGAAGACCACCAGCCTGGTGACCGCCGTTCCGTTCAGCCTCGAGCTCTACGGCGTCGCGCACGATATTTCGGGTGTGAATTTCGAGCCGATTCCACTCCTGCTGGTCGCCTCGAGCTGGTATCTCGCGGTCACCAGCATTTTGATGGTCGGCCAGTTCTATCTCGAGCGTTACTACGCGAGAGGTGCCTCGAGGCAACTCACGGCCCGGCAGTTGAAGGCAATGGCGGCAGCGCAGAACAAGGTCGTCGTCGATGAGGAGAGCGATGAGCGTCGGTGACGTGAAGACGCAGCCCATGGTGCTGGCGGACCGCGTGTGCAAGAGTTTTGGGACTCTCCAGGTGCTCAAGGGCATCACTCTGGAGGTCGCGAAGGGCGAGGTCCTCTGCCTGATCGGCCCGTCCGGTTCGGGCAAGTCGACCTTCCTGCGCTGCGTCAATCACCTCGAGGTGGTCAACGCCGGACGCCTGTACGTCGACGGTGACCTCATCGGCTATCGGGAGCGTGGCGACAAACTCTACGAGATGAGCCCGAAGGATGCGGCCAAGCAACGTCGGGACATCGGGATGGTGTTTCAGCACTTCAACCTGTTCCCGCATCGGACGGCGCTGGAGAACGTGATCGAGGCGCCGACGCAGGTCAAGAAGCAGTCCAAGGACAAGGCCATCGCGAGGGCAAAAGAGCTACTCGACCGGGTGGGGTTGGCGGACAAGGCCGACACCTACCCGGCGCAACTGTCCGGTGGCCAGCAGCAACGTGTGGCGATCGCACGGGCGCTCGCAATGGACCCGAAACTGATGCTCTTCGACGAGCCCACCTCGGCGCTCGATCCCGAACTGGTAGGCGAGGTGCTCGGGGTGATGCGTGAACTCGCGGCATCGGGGATGACGATGGTTGTGGTCACCCACGAGATGGGTTTCGCCCGTGAGGTTGCCGATCAACTCGTCTTCATGGACGGTGGCGTCGTCGTCGAAAAGGGTGTTCCGCGTGAGGTTCTCGGAAATCCACAGCATGAACGGACAAAGGGTTTCCTGTCGAAGCTGTTATAAGAAATGGGTTGATTTCCATAACCGGGGAAGAGTGGCCGGGAAGCCCTGTTCCTTCGTTTGAATAACTATGTGCAGTACATTCTTTGGTGGTAAATGAGGGTGAACCGCCACCATTGTTCATGACTCTTCGCTACCGTGTTGATCGCGCTGATCGTCGCTTTTCTGCGCCTGGCGCGTCCACACGGAGGTAGATCATGCCACTCGAAACGGGTGCTGAATTCGCAGGCTATCGGGTCGTGCGTGCGCTGGGGTCGGGCGGGATGGGGGACGTCTACCTTGTCGAACATCCCCACCTGGGCCGGTTGGAGGCACTGAAACTCATATCTGCGCGTGGCGATGAGTCTTTCCAGCAGCGGTTCACCCGCGAGGCGCAAACGGCAGCATCTCTCAAACATCCCAGCATCGTCACCATCTATCACTACGGGGTTACCGACCAGGTTCCCTGGTTCACCATGGAATATATTGCAGGGGAGGATCTTTCACGTCATCAGCCGCTGCGTCCAGGCGACATCGGCACGATAGTCACGGCCACCGCGTCGGCGTTGGACTACGCGCACCAGCGAGATGTCGTTCACCGCGACGTCAAGCCGGGCAACATCATGATCACCCGCGACGGTCCGGGCACCGCGATCGAGCAGGTGACGCTGCTCGATTTCGGTATCGCCCGCCTCATCACCTCCAGCGCCCACTTGACAGCGACAGCCGCCTTTATCGGCACCCTGCACTACGCCGCACCGGAAATCCTCGACGGGAGTTCAGCCTCCGGCCGCTCTGATCAATACGCGTTGGGATGCACGGTTTTCGAGCTCTTGGCCGGACACCCCCCATTTGCCGGGGAACATCCCGGGGCCATCATGGCTGCGCACTGGAACTCGCCGCCGCCGCGATTGAGCGATGTGATTGCCGATTTTGCGCCTCTCGACGCTGCATTGGCCAGGGCGATGGCGAAGCGGCCGCCAGACCGCTACGCGTCATGTGGTGAATTCGCCGACGACATCCGAACCGGCCTCGCCCGACTGAACCCGAGCGTCCGTGACGCGACGACGGTCGTACGGCAGATCGGAGTCGCCGCGGTTGCGCCGATGGCCTCAGAAGCGACGTCGGCAACTCAGATTGTCTCGCGGCCCGCTCCGAGTAGTCGCCCCGTAACCGCTCCCCGGGTGGCGCCGCCGATCTCGAACCCTGGCATGCCGCCGATCTCGAACCCTGGCATGTCACCACTCTCGAATCCTGGAATGATCGACCCGAGGGGCAATTCCCCGTTCGCCAATTCCCCGTTCGGGCCGCCGAATCCGGCGAGCGGAGCGGTGTCCGGCGAATCGGGTCGCCCCACCGACGCACGTCGGGCGAGGCGTCGGCGAGTCATGATGATCGGCGTCCCGGTACTGGTCCTTCTCGTGGTCGCTGCGGTGGTGGCGGGGCTGGTCCTGTGGCCCGACGGCGAGTCGTCCGCTGACTCGATCGCCGGCGCGAATGCCGCACCCGTCGAACCAACACGTGTGTCCGAGATCATCCAGGTGTCGTTGGACGGGGTGCCGGTGGCGCACAACGCCTCTGACTCCACGCTGGACCCGGCGGGCGATGGGAAGGCGGTCTGCGGCTCATCGACGAAACTGGCGCTCATGGCGCCGTTGAGCGGGGCCCGCGCCGAAACCGCCAGTACCCTGCCGAACAGTGTTCGGATGGCGATCGATGCGCATAACTCGGCGAACCCCGAATGCCAGGTGGGCATCGCCCAGTTCGACACGCAGGCATCGGCCGACACCGCTGCCCGGGTGGCTCAGACCGCCGCCGCCGATCCGTCGATCATCGGCCTGATCGGCCCGTGGTCATCTGCAGAGTCTGCGGCGACGGGCCCTGTACTTGCGCCGGTGGGGCTTGCATTTGCGAGCCCGTCGGCAACGAGAAGCGTGCTCCTCGAGCAGAACTGGGGCAACTTCTTCATGGGCGCCGCGTACGAGGGGGTCCTCAACCGGGCAATCGCCCTCTATCTCCGGGGCGAGGGGTACCGCCGCGTATGTGTGGTCAGTGACGACGACGCGTACACCGCCGCCGCGGCGCGGATGTTCGCATCGAACCTCGGTGCCGCGGCCGACAACTCCTGTGTGATCACCGTGCCGGTGGGTAGTGAACAGTTTCCACAGCAGGTGCAGCAGGTCAAGAGTCAGGCACCAGACGCCGTCTTCTACCTCGGAGTGACCGACGAGGCGGCGCCATTCGTCGATCAACTACGCTCCGCGGGCCTGGCGGCGCCGATCTACGCCGGCGGCGACGGAGTGGTGAACCGATCGTTCTTCGCCATCACCGGACCGCAGGGATCGGGGGTACGCCTCACCTGTGAATGTGGCCCGGCCGCACCCGCATTCGTCAGTGACTACCGGGAGCGATATGGGCGGGAACCGCACTTCTTCGCCGCCGAGAGCTACGATCTGACGGCCATCATGCTCAAGGCGATCGATTCCGGGGTTCGTGACCGCGCGAGGATGGTGAACTTTCTGCGCAACTTTCACGGCGCCGGGATGGCCCGCGATTACGAATGGTTGGGCACCGGTGCGTTATCGCAGCCCACCGCGTGGATTTACCAGATCAGGTGAGGTGTGACCGGGATCAGTCGGGCTTCGTGCAGCAGAAGATCGCTGTACCCGGAAAGTAGCTGCCGCGCAACGGACTCCACTGTCCCCATTCGCGTTCCAGGTCGTCGGGCCACTCGGGTTCCACGATGTCGTCGAGAATCATTCCAGCCGAACGGATCTCGCGGACTCGATCACCGATCGTCCGATGATGCTCGACATAGGTGATCGTGCCGTCTGCGTCGACCTCCGAGTACGGCGTCCGGTTGAAGTAGGGGATGGCCACGGTCAGACCGTCCGGGCCGGGGTCGTCGGGGAACATCCAGCGCATCGGGTGATTGATCGAAAAGACCCACCGCCCACCGGGAATGAGGATGCGGGCGACCTCGGCCATCACGGTCGCGGAGTCGGCGACGAAGGGGACGGCCCCGAACGAGGAGAAGGCGATGTCGAACGAGGTGTCGGCAAAGGGCAGCGATTCGGCGTTGGCCTGAACCAGCGGCACCCGTTGCTCGCCGAATAGTTCCATCGCGGCGATGCCGTAGCCGAGCATGCCGCGGGACAGATCGGTGGCCACGACGTCTGCGCCCTGGGTGGCGAGCCATCGCGAGCACGGCGCCGAACCGCATCCCACCTCCAGGACGGTGCGTCCCCGAACGTCGCCGAGAAGGTGCGCATCGGCCTCGTGCAGATTCTCCGGACACCACACGAAGTCGCCGCCGGCCACGTCGGCACCGAGGAAATCCCCGTGCTCGCGGTGATACTCACGGCTTTCCAGATCCCACCACGAGCGGTTGGCCCGCTCGCTGACCGCCGAACCGATGTCGCCGAGGACCCGCGGTTGGTGCGGTGAATCGGGCGTCGACGGATCAGGAGAGTTCACGCAGCGAGTGTAGAGCGGGCCCGTCCCGGACGGTTATGCAATCAACTCGTAGAAGCGGAACAACGAGAAGTCATCGATCGGCAGGACTGCCATGTCGCCGAATCCGGCCTCCACCGCGTAGGTGCGCAGCGTCTCGGGTCGCATCACCGTGCCGGTGGCCGCCGACGGCGTCGACGACATGCCGTCCGGCAGGCAGATGAACAGCGAGAAGCCGTACATCAGGCGGTCGACCTCGGAGGCCGGCCCGGCGAACGCGGGGGAGACGGCCTCGTCCATGACGATCATCGAACCGCCGGGCGCGAGTGCCTCGCGCACCGCGCGGAGGACATCCACCGGACGCGGCATGTCGTGGACGCACTCGAAGGCAAACGCCAGATCGAACGGCTCGGCGTCGGCGAGGGTCGCGGCGTCGGCGAGTTCGAAGCGAACCCGTGCGGCCACACCGGCCTCGTCGGCATTGCCGCGGGCCGCGTCCACCGATTTCTCGTCGATGTCGAGGCCGACGAGGGTGGCCTCCGGGTAGGCGGTCGCCAGCGCGATCGTCGACCACCCGAAACCGCATCCGATGTCGGCGACGCGGGCACCCGGGCGGCGCAGCCGCCGGTCCACCTCGGGGACCGACGCCAACGCCGGCGCCAGCGCGCGCTCGAACCAGGGACGGTTCAGCGCCGACTGGCACTCCCGTGCGTCGACGCCGAACCGATGCCAGCTGACGCCGCCACCGCCGCGGTAGGCGTCGAGGAGTTCGGGGAGGCGGCCGAAGGCGGCAGCGAAGATCCGGGGCAGTTCCCCGAGATAGGCGAGACTGTGTCGGTCGAGCAGGACCTCCGCAGCGCCCGGTGACAGGGCGAATCGCGGCGGCGTGGTCTCGAGGCCGACGCTCACCAGCGCGTAGGCGGCCTGCATCTCCAGCCACTCGCGGGCGTAACGCGGATCAGTGCCGGTACGTCGTGCCAGATCGTCCGAGGTCGTCGGGCCGTGGTAGGCAAGCTCGGCGTACCAGCCCATCCGTTCCCCGATGTACACGCTCATGAACTCCGAGACGTGCAGGGCATCGGCGAAGAGTCGTTCGGCGACGGAGTCGGCGTCGGCCATCGCGAGGTTGTCAGCGGTGGGCGCATCGAGGGGACTGGGGTCGGTCATGGTCCCAGAGTCCGCTTGCCGCCACCGATAGTCGACCGTTTTGTCCGATCGATATACGACTCAGCAGGAGCAGATCGACTCAGCAGGCCCGACCGCCGACGATGTGCTCGGAGACCGTGTCGGGATCCCAGCGGCGCAGCGCGGTGATCGTGGCCGGTGCGTCCGGCGGCGCCGCGGCCGCGCCGAGAACACGCAGGACCTCCGGTACCGCGTCCACCTCGACGCGACGGGCCAGTGTCACGTGCGGCGTCCAGCGGCCCGGCCGGCAATGCTCGAACAGAGCAGACTCATGCCCGTCCGACGTCGCGTACTCGGCACCGAGCCGAACGATCGCCGAGTGCGCCGACAGCAGTTCCGTCGTCGGCACCACCAGGCGGGCGATGACGCGTCGGTGCCCGTCGCCGAAGACCACGATGCCGCCGAGCGACACCGGAAACGGCAGTCGCATCGCCACCGTGGACAGGGCCGGGTCGATGCCGGACGCGATGTGACCGGCGGCGATGGCGGTGATGTGCGGGCGATTGGTCGACGACCGGATCGAGGCCTGATTGGGTAGTCCGGCGTCGGCCAGGTCGGCCCATTGGTGCCGGATCCGCTGGTCAGAGACGTCGTCGAGGAGGAATTCCACCGAGTGCGCCACCGTTGCACCTCTCGTCGTGTCCGAGGTCTTCGGTGACCGTCGGCGTCGCGGAGGGCATTTGCCCAGCACAACGCCCCTGGAGTACCCTGATCGACGCGCGTGTGCTGAATCTCGCGCGGTTGCGTGTGCCCTCAGACAGGGCACGCCCCCCAGCACGACAAACTGTACCTACTACATACCTGTCCGGAGCAACTCACCAATATGCCGTCCTCCACCATCACCTCGCCGCAAGTAGCCGTCAACGACATCGGCTCGGCTGAGGACTTTCTCGCCGCCATCGACTCCACGATCAAGTACTTCAACGATGGCGACATCGTCGAAGGCACCATCGTCAAGGTCGACCGCGACGAGGTTCTGCTCGACATCGGTTACAAGACCGAAGGCGTGATCCCCTCACGCGAACTCTCGATCAAGCACGACGTCGACCCCAATGAGGTCGTCAACGTCGGCGACGAGGTCGAGGCCCTGGTTCTGACCAAGGAAGACAAAGAGGGTCGGCTGATCCTGTCCAAGAAGCGCGCACAGTACGAGCGCGCCTGGGGCACGATCGAGGAGCTCAAGGAGAAGGACGAGGCCGTCAAGGGCACCGTCATCGAGGTCGTCAAGGGCGGCCTGATCCTCGACATCGGCCTACGTGGCTTCCTCCCGGCATCGCTGGTGGAGATGCGTCGCGTGCGCGATCTGCAGCCGTACATCGGCAAGGAGATCGAGGCCAAGATCATCGAGCTCGACAAGAACCGCAACAACGTGGTGCTCTCGCGTCGTGCGTGGCTCGAGCAGACCCAGTCCGAGGTTCGCAGCGAGTTCCTGCACCAGCTGCAGAAGGGCCAGGTCCGCAAGGGCGTCGTGTCCTCGATCGTCAACTTCGGTGCGTTCGTCGATCTCGGCGGCGTCGACGGTCTGGTGCACGTCTCCGAGCTGTCCTGGAAGCACATCGATCATCCGTCCGAGGTTGTCACCGTCGGTGACGAGGTCACCGTCGAGGTTCTCGACGTCGATCTCGACCGTGAGCGGGTCTCGTTGTCGCTCAAGGCGACTCAGGAAGATCCGTGGCGTCAGTTCGCCCGTACCCACGCGATCGGTCAGATCGTTCCGGGCAAGGTCACCAAGCTGGTGCCGTTCGGTGCATTCGTCCGCGTCGACGAGGGCATCGAGGGCCTGGTGCACATCTCCGAGCTGGCCGAGCGCCACGTCGAGGTCCCGGACCAGGTTGTCGCCGTCGGCGACGACGCGATGGTCAAGGTCATCGACATCGACCTCGAGCGTCGCCGGATCTCGCTGAGCCTCAAGCAGGCCAACGAGGATTACACCGAGGAGTTCGACCCGTCGAAGTACGGCATGGCCGACAGCTACGACGAGCAGGGCAACTACATCTTCCCCGAGGGCTTCGACGCCGAGACCAACGAATGGCTCGAAGGCTTCGAGAAGCAGCGTGAGGCATGGGAGGCCCGGTACGCCGAGGCCGAGCGTCGCCACAAGATGCACACCGCCCAGATCGAGAAGTTCGCCGCTGCTGCGGCCGAGGCCGAGAAGGCCCCGTCGGACTACTCGTCGGCATCGGAGAGCCGTAGCGCGTCGACCTCGTCGTCGTCCTCGTCCTCGTCGTCGGCCGGTGGTTCACTGGCCAGCGACGAGCAGCTCGCCGCGCTTCGCGAGAAGCTGTCGGGCAACGCCTGATCGTGCCCTGACGTAAGTCAACTGAACTCCCCGGCCCGGTATGGGCCGGGGAGTTCTGTCTTCCCGGGACATCGGACACATTGTCTTTTGACCATAATTTTCATTAACGGGTTGACTGTCCGTTGTGTATGCAAAACTGACAAATCCGACCAAGATCATCGCCCTGGCATCGGTCGCCTCGTTCGCGCTGGCCGCCTGCGGAACGGACTCCTCCTCCGGGGGTGCCTCGTCCGCGGCGCCAGTGGCCACTGAACAGGAAAGTGCGACACCGCGACTCGCGCTGTCGTATGACGGGGGTGTGTTGATCCTCGACGCGAACTCGCTCGACCAGGTCGCCGACATCCCGGTCGAGGGCTTCACCCGACTCAACTCGGCCGGCAACGGCCGCAACGTGTTCGTGTCCACGAGCGACGGATTCCAGGTGCTGGACATGGGTACCTGGACGGAATCCCATGGCGACCACGGACACTCCTACACAGCAACGCCGGTCATGACGGACATGCGATTCGGCGGCACAAAGCCAGGCCACGTGGTGCCGCACGCCGGGCGAATCACGTTGTTCTCCGACGGCACCGGCGAAGTCGACATCGTCGATCCCGATGCGCTCGCCGAGGGGAGAGCCGAATCGACGAGCCATACCGTGCCCGAACCCCACCACGGTGTTGCGGTGGCGCGTGCAGACGACACGCTCGTCGTGTCGGTCGGCAACGAGGACGAGCGCAGCGGGATCGCCATTCTGGATGGTGATCGTCGGGAGATCGCCCGTAACGACCAATGCCCCGGCATCCACGGCGAATCCGGAGCCGCCGACGGAGTACTGACCTTCGGCTGCGAGGACGGCATCCTGATCGTGCGCGGCAACGAGATTCAGAAGGTACAGAGCCCCGATGGGTACGGCCGCATCGGCAACCAGGCCGGTGACGAATCGTCGCCGATCTCGTTCGGCGACTACAAGAAGGAGCAAGACGCCGAACTCGAGCGCCCACAACAGTTCTCGCTGACCGACACCCGCAACGGCACGATCCGGATCGTGCCGATCAGCACCAGCTATAGCTTCCGGTCGCTGGAACGGGGCCCCAACGGAGAGGCGGTTCTCCTCGGCACCGACGGCGCGATCCACGTCTTCGACGTGAACACCGGTGCCGAGATCAGGTCCGTTCCGGCGATCGGTGCATGGACTGAACCCGATGAATGGCAGTCACCGATGCCGAATATGGTTGTGCAGAACGGGGTGGCGTATGTCAGCGACCCGAGCGCGAAGACGATCACCGCGTTCGATCTCGCCGACGGGAAGCGGAAGGATCAGGCACAGTTGCCGCAGACGACCATCGAGTTGACCGGCGTCACCGGCTGAGGCGGCAGGACGGATCGCGATTCTCACGGCCGGGTGGAGCCGAGAGTGGCGCCGGGTTCCGGAGGCGGTCGGTCACATGACCGGGCGGACGTGCACGTCGGTGAGGTTCCGCAGATCCACATCGAGCAATGCCGTGGCGTCCGCGCGCGAGGACATCGGGATCGATAGTCGTCGGGTCCGCTCCGCGATGCCGTCGGTGCGAACCGCCGTCGTCGCGTCCCTCGGTTCATGTGGCATGAACCGAGGGACGCGACGCCGAGCAGTACGGCAACCACGATGCAGCACGACATGGTCTCGCTCCTCCTTCGCCCGTCGGCCCCGTGTCGTGGCACCCCCTCGAAGAGACGCTGGTCCGAGTATGTCTCAACGTGTGACGATCTTCACCCGCGGGTCGCGTGACCGGTACTTCGTGGCCGTTTGCCACACTGGGAGTCGTGATCCGAGTAGGGCTGACCGGCGGCATCGGCGCCGGCAAATCGACCGTCGCCACCACCCTGATCGAGCGGGGTGGCTACCACATCGACGCGGACAAGATCGCCCGAGAGGTCGTCGAGCCGGGGACTCCCGGCCTCGCGGCCCTCGTCGAGGCGTTCGGCGAGGGCATTCTCGCCGACGACGGCACCCTTGACCGAGCCGCGTTGGCGGCCAAGGCATTCGTCGACGATGAGAGCCGCACCACGCTCAACTCCATCACGCACCCGCTCATCGGGGCGCGCACCCAGGAACTGCTCGAGGCCGCCCCCGACGACGCCATCGTCATCCAGGACATCCCGCTACTGGTGGAGAACCATGGGGCGCCGTTCTTTCATCTGGTCATCATCGTCGGCGCCGACGAAGAGCTGCGGATTCACCGGCTGACCACCCAGCGAGGCCTTCCCGAGGCCGATGCCCGCGCACGCATCGCCGCGCAGGCAACCGACGAGCAGCGTCGCGCGGTGGCCGATGTCTGGTTGGACAACTCCGGCACCCCCGGCGACCTGGCGGGCGCGTCGGCGGCGTTGTGGGATCAGCGTCTGGTTCCGTTCGAGGCCAATGTGCGCCACCGGCGTGCTGCCGAGCCGGATCCGAGACTGATTGCGGCCGAACCGAATCCCGATTCGCTCGGCGCTCGCATCACCAACCGGTTGTGGGCGATCTGTGGGGACAAGGCGACGGCCGTCGTGGTGAGCGCCCCGGCAACCGACGATGCACCCACGGAACTCACCATCTCCGCACGTGACGCCGCGGCGGCGGCGGAACTCGAGTCCCTCCTCCCGCCGGGGGGATTTGCCCGCACCGCACCGGATACATATGCGTCGTCGGACCCCGGCAGGCCCGCACGGGTGCTGGTCGCCGAGGGATAGCGGATCCCGAGGTCGCCGAACGCGTCAGGCGAAGTGTGCGGACAGACGCGCGTGCCGGTGCCGGAACAGATGGCCGACGAACCACCGCAACACCGGCGACAGCGGACGCAGTGGCAGGCGCGGAAGAAACGCGACCTCGTCGAGTACCTCCGTGGCCTCCGGTGAGTCGGGAGAGGACGGTGAGATCGGCGTGAGTGTGCGATCGTGCCGCCACGACGTCATCGTGAGCATCGATGAGCGTTCCCGAAATCCGATCCCCGGCCGGAGTTCGGCGATGGTCAGGTCGTCGTAGTCCAGGGGTAAGAAACCACCGTAGAGAAGCCAGACCTTTCCGATCCGCACACCGGGTTCGACGTCGGCGATCGTCTTCCCGCGGTGCCGCCGCGGCAGGACCATCCGCAGGTAGGGCATCAGTTCGGCGTTGATGCCGTCCATACTCGCGACACGTTCCCACACGCGGTCGGGCGCAGCGGCGATCACCGTGCGTCGGGTCACCCGCTGTGGCGCCGTCATGGCCGATCCCGCCACGTCATCCGCGTCCCGGTCACATCGTCGAGCCACGCCTGGACGTCGTGTCCGTGGTCGGCGGCGCCCACCAGTGCGCGCGTCGCAATGTCGACCGCGGTAACGGCATCGGCGAGTGGGAGCAATCCGGCGTCGTGCGCGGCGAACACCTCGTCGACGTCGACGAGGTGCAACGGTGTGCCCGGCACGTCGACGAGATCGAGATACCAGTCCTCGGCGTGCCAGCAACCGGCGTCGTCCGGGCCGCCGAACCGGCCGACGTCGAGGTAGAGGCGTTGGCCATCACGAAACCCCTCGTCGAAATGGAAGATGTTTGCGCGCAGGCCCAGAGTCGGAAGCAGCCAGGATTCGAGGTAGGAGAATCGGGGATGGCCGGGGGTGGGACGGGCCATGTACAGACCCACGTCGGTGGGCCGGTACGCGTCGACCCGTCGGACGAACCCCTTGTTGTCGGTGTTCGTCATCGCTGCGACATCGAAGATCTCGCGTTTCGGTGGGTGCACGTCGACCTCTGTGGGCATGTCTGAGACCTTACGGCCCGCCTGCGCCGACAGCGCGGAACATCGATGTCATAGGTCGCGTTTACCCTGGTGTCATGGCCTTTGCAGCAGAACGTCCGGTGATCGCGCACTCGGAGTACCGCCCGATCGGTGAGGTCGAGCGGACCGAGGGCCACTTCACGGTGGTCAGTGAGTACGAGCCTGCGGGTGACCAGCCAGCGGCCATCGATGACCTGGAGAAACGCATCACGGCAGGGGAGAAGGACATCGTCCTGCTCGGCGCCACCGGAACCGGCAAATCGGCGACCACGGCGTGGCTCATCGAGCGGGTGCAGCGACCCACCCTGGTGATGGCGCCCAACAAGACCCTCGCCGCGCAACTGGCCAACGAACTGCGGGAGATGCTACCGAACAACGCGGTCGAGTATTTCGTCTCGTACTACGACTACTACCAACCCGAGGCATACATCGCGCAGACCGACACCTACATCGAGAAGGACTCGTCGATCAACGACGACGTGGAGCGGCTTCGTCACTCGGCGACGTCCAATCTGCTGTCCCGGCGGGACGTCGTCGTGGTCGCATCGGTGTCGTGCATCTACGGTCTGGGCACCCCGCAGTCCTACCTCGACCGTTCCGTCGAGGTGAACGTCGGCGACGAGGTCGACCGCGACGCACTGCTGCGGCTGCTCGTCGACGTGCAGTACGCCCGCAACGACGTCGCCTTCAGTCGCGGCACCTTCCGCGTCCGCGGTGACACGGTCGAAATCATTCCCTCCTACGAGGAGCTCGCCGTGCGCATCGAGTTCTTCGGCGACGAGGTCGAGGCGCTGTACTACCTGCATCCGTTGACCGGAGACGTTGTGCGACAGGTTGATTCGCTGCGGATCTTTCCCGCGACGCACTACGTCGCCGGCCCGGACCGGATGGAGAAGGCGATGACGAGTATCGAAGAGGAACTCGAGTCACGCCTGTCCGACCTGGAGGGCAAGGGCAAGCTGCTCGAGGCGCAACGGCTGCGTATGCGCACCACCTACGACCTGGAGATGATGCGTCAGGTCGGTTTCTGCTCGGGGATCGAGAACTACTCGCGCCACATCGACGGCCGACCGGCCGGCAGCGCGCCGGCGACGCTGATCGACTACTTCCCGGAGGACTTCCTGCTGGTCATCGACGAGTCGCACGTGACCGTCCCGCAGATCGGCGGTATGTACGAGGGCGACATGTCGCGCAAACGCAACCTCGTCGAATACGGCTTCCGGCTGCCGTCGGCGGTCGACAACCGCCCGCTCACCTGGGATGAGTTCGTCGACCGTATCGGTCAAACCGTCTACCTGTCGGCGACGCCCGGACCGTACGAACTCGGGCAGTCCAACGGCGAGTTCGTCGAGCAGGTGATCCGCCCGACCGGCCTGGTCGATCCGGAGATCGTCGTGAAACCCACCAAGGGGCAGATCGACGACCTCGTCCACGAGATCCGCGAACGGACCGAACGCGACGAGCGGGTACTGGTGACCACCCTGACCAAGAAGATGGCCGAGGATCTCACCGATTACCTCCTCGAACTCGGCATCCGCGTTCGATACCTGCACTCCGAGGTCGACACATTGCGGCGTGTCGAATTGCTTCGGCAGCTACGATCCGGTGATTTCGACGTGCTCGTCGGTATCAATCTGCTGCGAGAGGGGCTCGATCTGCCCGAGGTGTCGCTGGTGGCGATCCTCGACGCGGACAAGGAAGGCTTCCTGCGGTCGACGACGTCGCTGATCCAGACCATCGGCCGCGCCGCGCGCAATGTGTCCGGTGAGGTGCACATGTACGCCGACAAGATCACCGACTCGATGCGCAATGCCATCGACGAGACCGAACGTCGCCGCGAAAAGCAGGTCGCCTACAACACCGAGCACGGAATCGATCCGAAACCGTTGCGCAAGAAGATCGCCGACATCCTCGATCAGGTGTACCGGGAGGCCGAGGACACCTCGGCGGGCGTGGTCGGATCGGGGCGCAGTGCCAGCCGCGGACGACGTGCCCAGGGTGAGGTGTCCAAGGCGGCGAGCGCCGGGGTGATCGAGAAGCGCGACGTCTCGTCGATGCCACGTGCCGAACTGGCCGATCTGGTGGCGCAGCTGACCGAGCAGATGATGTCCGCCGCCCGCGATTTGCAGTTCGAGCTCGCGGGTCGACTGCGCGACGAGATCGCGGACCTGAAAAAGGAGCTCCGCGGAATGGATGCGGCCGGGATCTCGTGACTGCTGCCGCGATCGCGGGACAAAACACCGGGCGTCACACTAGCCTGCTGATCCAGGGCTCCCTAGAGTGTGGGGGATGCATGTGCTCGCCCATACGGGCGGTGCCGAACACGAGGTGGAGGTAGGGATGAGCGCGTATACCACGGTTGTCGTCGGAACCGATGGCTCTGAGTCGTCGATGGCCGCGGTCGATCGTGCGGGGGCCATTGCAGGTGCGAACGCCAAGCTGGTGATCGCATGCGCGTATTTCCCGAACGAGCGGTCCGCGGGTGAAGTCGCCGACGTCCTCAAGGATGAGGCGTACCAGGTGACCGGATCGTCGCCGACCGAGGAGATCTTGCGCCGCGCCAAGGAGCGCGCCACCTCTGCCGGTGCCACGCAGGTCATCCAGCGTGCGGTCAAGGGAGCACCGGTAGACGCATTGCTTCAGCTGGTCACCGATGTCCAGGCCGATCTACTGGTGGTCGGGAACCGCGGACTGAACTCCATCGCCGGTCGACTGCTGGGATCGGTCCCGGCCGACGCCGCCCGTAAGTCCACCTCCGACGTCCTGATCGTTCACACCACATAGGGCGCGCGGACGATCTGCCCGCCGAGAACTCACTCGGTGGGCAGATCCGACAGTTCCTCGGGTAGCTCACCGGCATGCACCACGATGAGCCGTTGCGTGCTGCGGGTGAGCGCCACATAGAGGTCACTGTGCCCCCGGGGGGACTGAGCGATCAGCTCGCCGGGCTCGACGACCACGGTGGTGTCGAACTCGAGGCCTTTGCAGGTGGTGACGGTGTGCACTCGAGGCCTGTCCGCCTCGGGACGATCGGCGAGAGCGTCGGCGACAGCGACGCTGAGGGTATCGGGTACGACGATGCCGGTCAGGCCGGTCAGGTCGGCCCGCGTGGCCGTCGCCACAACGGCCGCGACCAGATGATCGGCGTCGATGGGCACGGCGGTCGGCGCAATTCCGTTGGAGCGCAGTGATGTCGGCGCCGACATCTCCGGGTTCACGTGCCGCAGTACCCGGGCGGCATAGGTCATGATCTCGGCCGGGGTCCGGTAGTTGACGGTGAGTTCGCGCAACTGCCAACGCTTTGCGACATAGGGTGTCAACACCTCGTCCCACGAGGTGGTACCGGCGAGATCGCCGGTCTGGGCGGTATCGCCGATGATGGTCATCCACCGATTCGGGATGCGGCGCATCACCATTCGCCACGCCATCGCCGAGAGTTCCTGCGCCTCGTCGACGATCACGTGACCGAAGGTCCAGGTGCGGTCGCCGTATGCGCGTTCGGCGGTGGTCGCCCGGTTGGTCTGGGTCTGACGGGCGGCGAGCTGCTCGGCGTCGATGAGGTCGTAGGCCATCAGGATCTCGGGATCGAGTTCATCCTCGAGGTCCTGTGGGGCCGAACCGGTCAGGATGTCGAGCGCGTCCTGCGCCTCGGCGAGTTGCCGACGCCAGTGGGCGCGCTCCTCCGCCTCGGCCTCCGCGGTTCCGTAGCCGATCAGTTCGGCGAGTTCGTCGAGCAGCGGCACGTCGGCGGGTGTGAGCGTCGAGTCGTCGGCGGCAGCCGCCCGATACAGCGTCGCGCGGTCGGCGTCCGACCATCCCGGAGTGCACTTTCGCAGAGAATTCGTGTCGGCGAACAGGTCTCGCAGCACATCCTGGGGCGTCAGCGTCGGCCAGAATTCGAGCAACACGGCGCGGATGTCGGGATCTCGGGACATGTCGGTGCGGATGTCGGCGATGTCGCCGGCGCTGAGGAGTTGCGATCCGTCGAGCAGACTCGAACCGATGGCCCGGGCATGTCGTTCGGCGAGTCCGTTGAGCGCGGTGCGCAGGAACACCGACTGCGCTTGATTGTGTGCGCGGCGCGACGACCTCGCCTTGCCGCGTGCGGCCTTGATGAGGTCGGCGTCGACCTCGATCCGATAGCCGTCGAAGAACACGGGAATCGGTGTGCGGGGCAACGACTCCCGAGCTCGAACCGCCCGTTTCAGGACGTCGATCATGCCGAGTCTGCCCTTGACCTCACGCGTTGTGCGGGGTTCGTCGGCGGTGGCGTGCACGCCGGGGAACAGCTCGCCGATGGTGGCCAGCAGGACACCCGATTCACCGAGCGACGGCAGCACCTGTCCGATGTAGTCGAGGAAGTCGTTGTTCGGGCCGACGATGAGAATGCCGCTGCGGGAGAGGATCTCACGGTGGGTGTAGAGCAGGTAGGCGGCTCGGTGCAGCGCGACGGCGGTCTTGCCGGTACCCGGCCCGCCCTGGATCACGGTCACGCCGCGATGCGTGGACCGGATGATCAGATCCTGTTCACGTTGGATCGTCTCCACGATGTCGGTCATCTCGCCGGTCCGGGCGGTGTTCATGGCTGCGACGAGCGCCGACTCGTTGACCACATCGCCGTGTCCGAAGTCGTCGGCGATCGCCTCACCTGCGGTCAGCACCTCGTCGTTGACCGCGCGGACCCGGCGATTGCGCGTGCGAATGTGCCTGCGGCGGGCCACATCCTCGGGTGCCGCGGGTGTCGCGAGATAGAACGGTCGGGACAGTGGGGCGCGCCAGTCCAACAGCAGGGTGGTGTCGGCGGCGTCGTCGTCGAGGACGCCGATCCGACCGATCCGGCGGGTCTCCCCATCGTCGAGATCCAATCTGCCGAAGTACAGATTGTGTTCGGCCGCATCGAATTTGGCCAGGTCGTCGACGTACATGCGCTCGTAGGATTCGCGTTCGGACGCAGCCTGCGGTGTGCCGTCGGACTCGCGCAACGTTGCCGAGAGGCGACGCTCGGTGTTGGCCCGCATGCGGTCGAGGCGGGCGTAGACGAGGTCGAGATGTGCCTGCTCCTCCACGGTGTGCGCGTCGTCGCCGGTCTGGATGGAAGACGACGTACTCACCGCGACGGCACTCCGTGGCCGCTCACGCCCGCGGGGAAACGGAGTCCGCGCGTGCGCATCTGGTCCGTGATACTCGCTGCCCGCGTCGGATTGCCGAGCACGTCGCACACGTCGGCGGCAGGGCCGGCCAACCATGGCGCACCGAGTCGGTCGGACAACCAGGCCAGCACGCTGCGCTGGGGCCCGAACGGAATCGGGGTGTCGGGCGAGGAGCCGAGAACGCCGTGCCGGGACACGTAGATGTGGAACGAAAGCGTCAGCGGTTCCGACGCGACGTAGAGGGGAAAGCTGTGGGAATTCACTGTCATTCGTTGATAGTTGGGTTCGGTCTGGTCGAGGGCGGCCAGTTCGGATGCGGTCAGCCAGGCCGCCGAGGTATCGACGCCGCCGCCGGCACTGCGATAGGGCGTCGCGGGAATATACCCGCCCCGGGCGACATGCGCCGAATGAGAGACCGTCATTCCCTCGATCCGCACCGGGAGAATGCGACGACTCAGACCGGTCGGGTCGAGGCCGGCCCGAGCGAACTTCCGGGACAGTACTGCGGGTGACGCGTTCGACCCGACGGCCACGACCATCGCTGTCCCCGGGATCGGCGATCGACGATCACCGACCCCGGAGACGGCACCGTCCTCGCACCACGGATACAGGTGGGGGGCGAAGTCGGACGGGGTGACCGGGGCGGGCCGGGTGTCGTGCAGCGTCAGGACGCGGCCTTCCGCCAGCGCCGACGACCGGCGTCGGCCGTCTCCTGAGCCTTCTCCTGAGCGGTGGCGGCCAGGGACCGCGCCGATTCGGCCAACTCCGGTGCCTTCTCGCCGAGCCGATCGGCAACCTCGGCGGAGCGTTCGCTGATGAGCTCGGCCCACTCGGTCGATCGGTCGCGGGCGGCTTCGGCCAGTTCGGGTGCGCGTTCGCTGATCAGCTCCGCCCACTCGGTCGATCGCTCGCGCGCCAGCTCGGCCAGCTCCGGTGCGCGGTCACGGAGCAGGTCGGCGAACTCCACCGATCGCTCGCGGGCGACCTCGGCGAGTTCCGGCGCGCGATCACGCACCTTCTCGGCCACGTCCTCGGACTTCTCACCGAGAGCGGTGGCGCCGTCGTGTGTGCGTTCGACGAACGAATCCCAGGCCGAGGTACCGGCTTTGGCGCCGAACGGCAGAGCTGCGCTCACGGCGGCGCCGGCCGCATTGGCCTTGCGCTTGCCGCGCCAGGCCAGCGACGGCTTGCCCTCGGTGTCGGCGGCGGCGATCAGCAGGCCACCGGTCAGGCTGATGTTCTTGAAGAACTGGGTGCGTTGCGCGGCCCGCTTGGCGGGATCGGTTTCCTGCCAGAACGGGTGACCCGCGAACGTCGTCGGTACCAGCGAACCTGCGAGCGCGATGGCGGCCACACGAGGGAACTTTCCGGTGGCCAGCAGTGCGGCGCCACCCACCTGGATGGCGCCGTTGATCCGGACGAGCGTCGCCGGATCACTGGGGAGAGTGGCGGAGACGTTGGGCGGCAGTGCGTTGAGCGAACTCTCGATGAAGTCGCCGGCCATCTCGGCGCGTCCGGCCGGTTTGCGCACGGCGTCGATACCCGAGGCGAAGAAGACGGTGGCGAGCATGGGACGTGCGATACGGCGAAGAATCATCGGTGATACTGCCCTTCGTTCGGTCTGCTGGTGGAACCGGAACCGCGGCACTCGGACACCCGGCTGTTGGAGTGGACGATGTCGATCCGGCGCCTTATCGAGGCTACCCGTCGGTGCGCGGTCCGGTGGTTCGTGTGGTCGCCCCGCCGCGTCCGCGCCGCCGACGGCCGAGCATGTCAGCGGTTCCGTCCGCGCGGGTGGCCGGGCCGGCTCGAGCCCGGGGGCGAGTGCCGTGCCGATGCTCCACCCCTGTTGGGGGAACCGGGTCTCACCAGCCGCGCTCGCGCCACTCCGGCAGCGCGGGGCGTTCGGTACCCAGGGTGGTGTCCTTGCCGTGCCCCGGATAGACCACGGTGGAGTCGGGGAAACGATCGAAGATCTTCGTCGAGACATCGTCGATGAGGCGATCGAAATCACCTGGCTCCCAAGTTTTTCCGACGCCACCGGGAAAGAGTGAGTCGCCGGTGAAGAGATGGACGACACCATCGGCGGGATCGGTGAGTGCCAACGCGATAGAGCCCGGGGTATGACCCACCAGATGGATTGCGGTGAAGGTGAGGTCGCCGACCGTGAGAACGTCGCCGTCGTCGACGAGGAGATCGGGGGTGATGGGTAACTCGTCGGCATCGAAGCGTCCGGCCGCGGTCGGTGCACCGGTGGCGGCGGCGACCTGTTCGAGTGCCTGCCAGTGGTCGAAGTGTCGATGGGTGGTGACGATGAGCTTCGGCGTACCACCCAACTGGGCGAGGACCGCCAGGATGGTGTCGGCGTCGTTGGCGGCGTCGATGATGAGCTGGTCGCCGGTGGCGGTTGAGGTGACGATGTAGGCGTTGTTGTCCATCGGACCGACCGACACCTTGACGATCGTGGCGTTGGACAGGGTTCGTCGCTGTGGACCCGATTCGGACAGGTCGCCGGTGTAGTTGTCGGTGATGGTGATCTCGGCTGAGGACATGAAAACCAAGCGTAGCCCCGACGGCTGCGTGATCCGGCGGCGTCGCAGGGATCGACATCGGAGCAGGTCGACGATGCCGCGTATCGTGGGATGCCGGTGCGCTGATGGGTTCGGCGCCGCAGAAGCTTGTTTCTCACCGGATTGTCGGTGGCCCTCGCTACGGTGATCCGCGCGGGGTGCCGCAAGCCCCGACAGCCGAGTTCGTAGATAGGAATGTAGTGGTTGATCGCCTGATCGTCCGCGGAGCGCGTGAGCACAATTTGCGCGGAGTCGACGTGGACCTCCCGCGTGACAGTCTGATCGTTTTCACCGGTCTGTCCGGGTCGGGGAAGTCGTCCCTCGCGTTCGACACGATCTTCGCCGAGGGACAGCGTCGGTACGTCGAGTCGCTCTCGGCCTACGCCCGCCAGTTCCTGGGCCAGATGGACAAGCCCGACGTCGACTTCATCGAGGGACTCTCACCCGCGGTGTCGATCGATCAGAAGTCCACCAACCGCAACCCACGCTCGACGGTCGGCACCATCACCGAGGTGTACGACTATCTGCGTCTGCTCTACGCGCGCGCAGGGAAGGCGCACTGCCCGGTGTGTGGTGCCGAGATCGCCAAGCAGACGCCGCAGCAGATCGTCGATCAGGTCCTCGAGATGTCGGAGGGCACCCGATTCCAGGTGCTCGCGCCGGTCGTCCGCACCCGCAAGGGGGAATTCGTCGATCTGTTCGCCGAACTGCAAACGCAGGGCTTCTCCCGTGCGCGTGTGGACGGCGTGGTGCATCAACTGTCCGATCCGCCGAAGCTGAAGAAGCAGGAGAAGCACGACATCGAGGTGGTCGTCGACCGCCTGGCGGTCAAGCCGAGTGCCAAGCAGCGACTGACGGACTCGGTGGAGACCGCATTGCGGCTCGCCGACGGGATCATCGTGCTCGACTTCGTCGATCTGGAAGAGGACGACCCGCATCGTGAACGGCGGTTCTCCGAGCGGATGGCGTGCCCCAACGGGCACCCGATCGCCATCGACGACCTCGAGCCGCGGTCGTTCTCCTTCAACTCGCCCTATGGCGCCTGCCCGGAATGCGATGGCCTCGGCATTCGCAAGGAGATCGACGAGGATCTCGTCGTCCCCGATCCGGACCTGTCGCTGACCGACGGTGCGATCGCCCCGTGGTCGTCGGGTCACAACGCCGACTACTTCGTGCGTCTGATCAGTGGTCTTGCCGATCAGATGAACTTCGACATGGACACGCCGTGGAAGAAGTTGCCCGCGAAGGCGCGCAACGCGCTGCTCAACGGCAGCGACCATCAGGTGCACGTGAAGTTCCGTAACCGCTACGGCCGGACGCGCTCGTACTACACCGAGTTCGAAGGCGTGATGGCCTTCCTCAACCGCCGGATGGACCAGACCGAGTCCGAGCAGATGAAGGAACGCTATGAGGGGTACATGCGGGACGTGCCCTGTCCGGTCTGCGAGGGAGCCCGACTGCGCCCGGAGATCCTCTCGGTGACTCTCGACCACCCGACCGCGGGTGAGATGTCGATCGCCCAGGTGTGCGCGCTGTCGGTGGCCGACTGCGCGGTGTACCTCGACGGTCTGGCCCTCGATGAACGCCAGAAGGCGATCGCCGGCCGGGTGCTGAAGGAGGTGCAGGCCCGCATCCGTTTCCTGCTCGACGTCGGACTTGACTACCTGTCGCTGGCCCGGGCCGCGGGCTCGCTGTCGGGCGGTGAGGCACAACGCATCCGGCTGGCCACGCAGATCGGCTCCGGCCTTGCCGGCGTCCTCTACGTGCTCGACGAACCGTCGATCGGTCTGCATCAGCGCGACAACCGCCGACTCATCGACACCCTGACCCGGCTGCGCGATCTGGGGAACACCCTCATCGTCGTCGAGCACGACGAGGACACGATCCGCTCGGCCGACTGGATTGTCGACATCGGCCCACGGGCCGGTGAACATGGCGGTCAGGTGGTGCACTCCGGCAGTTACAAGGACCTGCTCAAGAACCGCAAGTCGCTGACCGGTAACTACCTGGCCGGGCGGGACACCCTGCCGGTGCCGGCCATTCGACGGCCGATCACCAAGAATCGGCAGCTCACCGTTGTCGGTGCGCGTGAGCACAACCTCCGCGGCATCGACGTGTCATTCCCGCTCGGTGTGCTGACCGCGGTCACCGGGGTGTCCGGCTCGGGCAAGTCGACGCTGGTCAACGACATCCTCGCCACGGTGCTGGCCAACAAGCTCAACGGCGCACGTCAGGTTCCGGGCCGTCACACGCGGGTGAACGGGCTCGGGAATCTGGACAAGCTGGTCCAGGTCGACCAGTCGCCGATCGGACGGACACCGCGTTCCAATCCGGCCACCTACACCGGGGTGTTCGACAAGATCCGCACGCTGTTCGCCGCCACGACCGAGGCCAAGGTGCGTGGTTACCAGCCCGGCCGATTCTCGTTCAACGTCAAGGGCGGTCGGTGTGAGGCGTGCACCGGTGAGGGCACCATCAAGATCGAGATGAACTTCCTGCCGGACGTGTACGTGCCGTGCGAGGTGTGCCACGGTGCCCGCTACAACCGAGAAACCCTCGAGGTGCACTACAAGGGCAAGACGATCTCCGAGGTCCTCGACATGCCAATCGAGGAGGCCTGCGAGTTCTTCGAACCCGTCACCTCGATTCACCGCTACCTCAGGACACTCGTCGACGTCGGACTCGGTTATGTCCGGCTCGGGCAGCCTGCGCCGACGTTGTCCGGCGGTGAGGCGCAGCGCGTCAAACTGTCGGCCGAACTGCAGAAACGATCCTCTGGCCGGACGGTGTACATCCTTGACGAGCCGACGACCGGTCTGCATTTCGAGGACATCAAGAAGCTTCTCGATGTGATCAACGGACTCGTCGACAAGGGCAACACGGTCATCGTCATCGAGCACAACCTCGACGTCATCAAGACCGCGGACTGGGTCATCGACATGGGTCCCGAAGGCGGCGTCGGTGGTGGCACGGTGGTCGCCGAGGGAACGCCCGAGGACATCGCGGACACCCCGGAGAGCCACACCGGCAAGTTCCTTGCCGAGATCCTCGACGACGAGCGGGTCGCCTCGGCGGGATGACAGGCGCACAAGATCGTCGTAGGCGTGTGGTTCTCTGACGGGTACAGGCGACCGAGGAGGTGCACCATGGAGAGCGTGACGACCACTCGTGACGGTTTCCCGATCCCCGGTTCGCGTCCGTTGACGGTGCGCGATCTGGAGGGGATGCCCGATGACGGTCACCGGTACGAACTCATCGATGGAGCACCCGTGCTCGTGGTCGAGGTGGCATCACCGAGCACCGCGCTACACGACCTCAACACCAAGAAGGCGGCGTACCAACGACTCGGGGTCCCGAGTTACTGGGTCATCGACCCCGAACGGGTGGCGCAGACCGTCTATGAACTCCGTGAGGACCGTTACCACGAGTCGGCAACGGTGGTCGGTGACCAGGTCTTCGAGACAGCCCGTCCGTACCCCGTGCAGGTGATACCGGCCCGACTCCTGGGTCAGTTCGCCTGACGGCCCGCTGCGCGTGGTTCAGCTACCGGAGCTCCCCATCGACCTGCGGATCTCCTCCAGGCGTTTCTTGGCGGCCTCGTCGCGCTTGTGCATCATCTCGTCGACCTGCTGACCCTCAGGTGTGGATTCGGCCAGCTCCTGCGATCCGATCGCCGTGGCGATGCGATTCTCGATCTTGTCGCGTACGAAGTCGAACGACGGAACTCCGGCTTCGGAGTAGTCCGGATCGGGGAGCGGCGGAGCCGGCGGACCGGTCGGCGCGCTCACGATCTCCGCGTCGATCACGTCATCGACCGGAGATGCGGGCTCGGTCGGAGTGGGGTCCTCGGGTGCGGTCATGCGACCAGGGTAGGTGTCCTCGTCGCGCGGCGGACGTACCTGCACGAATGACGACCCGAGTGTCACCCCCGCCGATCGCGCACCGGGCCGGTGTACTTCTCACCGGGACCCTCACCCGGCTCATCCGGGTAGGCGCTCGCATCGCGAAAGGCGAGCTGCAGTTGCTTGAGGGCTTCCCGGACCGGTGCTGCATGGATGCCGAGGTCCGGCTTCGCCGCGTCGACGAGCCCGGCGAGCGCGGTGATCAGGCGCCGCGCCTCGTCGAGGTCGACGTCGGCCTCACCGGCGCCCAACTTCTCCGCGGCCGCGCTCATCAGCATGAATGCGGCCTTGGTGATCACCTCGATCGCCGGAATATCGGCCAGGTCGCGGACGTTGTCGTCGACGGAATTGGAAGTGTTCTCTGCGGTCCGGCCGTCACCTGGATTCCCGTCGTCAGCCCCGCTACCAGCGGCGTCGTCGGAGGGCGAATAGGTATTCCCGGTCATGACTGTTAGACTTCCATAGCACGACCGCCCCGGTCCGCCGGGGTAGCAAGTGGAGTTCGGCTCCCACCGCTACGACGCGATCCCGCAGAAGCGATTCTGACAGACGCAGTTGTACGGTCCGGTCCAGCGGTTTCACCGCGCGTGAGCGTGGATGGATCCGTCCGATGCTGTCATCGGTGGACCGGTCGGTGATGGAGCCCTGCCGACGATCCGTGAGGATCGCGAGCGGGGCTTTTTGCTGAGGCGAATTCCTCCTGCGCCCGACACACCCGCGGCGGCCGACCTATTCGGAATTATCAAGGAGGCCCCATCAGCACTGAGACCCGCATCAACGAGCGCATCCGCGTCCCGGAGGTCCGACTCGTCGGACCGAATTCGGAGCAGGTGGGCATCGTGCGTGTTGAAGATGCGCTCCGCCTGGCCTACGAGGCTGATCTGGATCTGGTCGAGGTCGCACCCGACGCCCGTCCGCCGGTGTGCAAGATCATGGACTACGGCAAGTTCAAGTACGAAGCCGCTCAGAAACAGCGCGAGGCGCGTCGCAATCAGCAGATGACCGTCATCAAGGAGCAGAAGCTCCGCCCGAAGATCGACGACCACGATTACGAGACCAAGAAGGGTCACGTCATCCGGTTCTTGAAGGACGGGTCCAAGGTGAAGGTCACCATCATGTTCCGCGGTCGTGAGCAGTCACGCCCCGAACTCGGATTCCGGCTCCTGCAGCGACTCGGCAACGACGTCGCCGACTACGGGTTCATCGAGACCTCGGCCAAGCAGGACGGACGGAACATGACCATGGTCCTCGCCCCCCACAAGGGTGCGAAGACCCGCGTCAAGGCACAGCAGCAGTCCCAGCGTCCCGCCCGGGAAGCCAAGGACGCCGCCGCACCCGACGCCGCGAGCTAGTCGATACCGATCGCCGGCCGCGTCCGCAGGCCGGCGACGGCCAGACCACTGCGAACGTGAGCACACCCGCCGACGCGGGTAGCTCCCGCTCGCTCGAATGAAGGAAAGACATGCCAAAGAGCAAGACCCACAAGGGCACCGCGAAGCGTTTCAAGGTGACCGGCAGCGGCAAGATCGTGCGCCAGAAGGCCAACCGTCGCCACCTGCTGGAGCACAAGTCCTCGCGTCGTACCCGTCGCCTCGACGGCACCACCGTCGTGAGCGAGAACGATGCGCCGCGCATCAAGCGCCTGCTGAACCGCTGACGGCTGCGCCCAGACCACTACCGAAGAAGAGGATTGACCAATGGCACGCGTGAAAAGGGCCGTCAACGCCCAGAAGAAGCGTCGTTCAACCCTGGAGGCATCCAAGGGTTACCGCGGACAGCGTTCGCGTCTGTACCGCAAGGCCAAGGAGCAGCAGCTCCACTCGCTGACCTACGCCTACCGGGACCGTCGCGCCCGCAAGGGTGAGTTCCGCAAGCTGTGGATCGCGCGTATCAACGCCGCGGCCCGCGCCAACGACATCACCTACAACCGCTTCATCCAGGGCCTCAAGGCCGCTGGTGTCGAGGTGGACCGCAAGGTGCTCGCCGACATCGCCGTGACCGACCCGGAGGCCTTCACCGGTCTCGTCGAGGTTGCTCGCAAGGCGCTGCCCGCCGACGTCAACGCGCCGGCTGCCTGATCAGCCACCGCACGGCCGACACCGACCCGCGAGAGATCGACGGACGACTCTGATGGAGATCCTGTCCGAACGATCCTCGCGGGTCGTGTCGTATGCCAAGCTGCATCGTTCCGCGGTGCGTCGCGCCGAGCAGCGGTTCCTCGTGGAGGGCGCGAATGCGGTTGTCGCCGCGCTCGACACCGATCGTGCCGATCAGATCCTGGTGCGCGATTCCGACGAGAACCGATTCTCCGACATCCTGATTCGCGCTCACGCCGCCGGGATCCCGACCTCCGGGCTGACCGAACGCGCTGCACAGAAGCTGTCGGAAACCACCACGCCGCCAGGCATCTTCGCCGTGTCCAGGCTCCTTGACGCCGACCTCGACGACGTGCTCGCCGGCGCGCCCCGATTGCTCGCGGTCGCCGTCGAACCCCGTGAGCCGGGCAACGCCGGGACGTTGATCCGCACCGCCGATGCCATGGGTGCCGACGCCGTGCTCCTGCTCGGCGACGCCGTCGACCCACACAACGGCAAGTGTGTCCGCGCCAGCGCCGGAAGCGTCTTCCACCTACCCGTCGTGCGGCAGCGCGACATCGCCGGAACACTGAAAGCATTGCAGGACAAGGAGATTGCCCTGCTCGCCACGGCCGCCTACGGTGAACTCGTCCTCGACGACGCGGCTGAGGTGCTGCGTGGTGCGGTGGCCTGGCTGTTCGGCAACGAGGCGCACGGCCTGCCCGCCGATGTCACCGCGCTCGCCGACCACCGGGTCTCCATCCCGATCCGGGGCCGCGCGGAGAGTCTGAATCTTGCTGCGGCCGCATCGATCTGCCTCTACGAGAGCGCACGGGTCCAGGCGCGTCACCCGTCCTGACCGCACTCGCGGGCGCGGCCACTCAGCCCGACTGCGTGTAATCACTCATGCCGTGCGGCTGTGGTGTCCCGAGAATCGACCGGGTGAACATCGTGAACATCTCCCGGCAGATGCCCGACGCTAGTGACCTCGACCGTCTCTCGGCTGGCCGTGACCGCGTCGTCGATCTGGTCCGGATCGTCTCCCTCGTGGTCGTGATCGTCGGGCATTCGTTGATGCTGACCGTCGTCACCGACGACGGGCGGATCTCGTTGGGCAACACCCTCGCGGCGGTGCCGGTCCTGCAGGCACTCACCTGGGTATTGCAGATCATGCCGCTGTTCTTCTTCGCCGGTGCCGCGGCGGCGACATACGGGTGGCGGTCCGGTACGACGCCGGGACAGTGGCTGCTCGGCCGCGCACAACGGCTGCTGCGCCCGCTCGTCTGGTATCTGGCGTTCGCGGGCTCGGCGGTGGGGGCCCTGAAGCTGACCGGACTCGACACCGCCGCCGGGGTGACCGCCGGATTGTCGGTCCAACTCCTGTGGTTCCTCGGCGCCTATCTGCTCGTGCTCGCCGTGGTGCCATTGCTGCAACACATCGCGACCACTTGTCATCTGATCGTGGCGGTGGTCTGCTGCCTGGCAGCGGCCGGGACCGTCGACGCCGTGCGGCTCACCGTCGGTCCCGCGTGGCTGGGGTACCTGAACTTCTTGATCGTGTGGATGCTGCCGGCCATCTTCGGCATCGCCTACGCCAAGCGATTGGTGACGCGCCGCTGGGCCGCGGTGGTCGCGGCCGTCGCGCTCATCACCGACATCGTGCTCGTCGCGGTCGGACCGTACGAGCTGTCGATGGTGACGGTGCCCGGTCAGCAACTGTCGAATATGAGCCCGCCGACGCTGCTGCTCGCCGGTCATGCGGTCACGCTGTGCGCTCTGGTCATCGCACTTCGCGGACCACTGACGCGGCTGACCATGCGACCGCGCCTGTGGTGGTGGGTCGCCATGGGCAATCGGGGTGCGATGACGCTGTACCTCTGGCACCTTCCGGTGCTGGCCGCGATCATCGCCGCGGGGACGGTGCTGGGCCTCGAGCGTGATCCGTCGAACCCGACCTTCGTGCCGGCGATCATCGCCGAGACCCTGATGTTGGTGACGCTCATGATCGTCGTCACCGCCGTGCTCAGCCCGCTGGAGAACCGTCGGCTGCGGTGGTGGGACGCAACCCTGGAATGCTCGGCGCCGGCCGGTCGGGACTTCGCGATGCTGCTGTGCCTCGTGATCGTCGCCGCGTCACTGTTGCTGCTCGCCCACGACGGCATTCTCACCGGTTGGTACTGGATCGTGGTCACGGTGGCCGCGGCGATCGGTGCGCGCTCGCTTGCGGTCACCCGTTCCCCTCGCGAGGTCGCGCCGATCTCCTGAGCGGGATCCCTGCAGGTCGTCACGATTGGCGGGTCGACTACCCTCGAAGGGAATCATCGCAGCCGCTGACGGTGTGTTTCGCCCGTACGCAAGCGATCGATGAGTCTGTCCGACACGCGATACGAGGAGTCCGCCAGCCGTGGCACCTTCCGGCAAAGAGCAGGGAAAGTCCGAGCAACCGACCACCGATCTCCGTTTTCCCGAGCAGCACGAGCTCGATGACGCGGCCGCATCAGCGATCGCTGCGTTTGATGCGGCCGCCGACCTCGATGCGATCGCGGCGGCCAAGACCGCGCATCTCGGCGACCGGTCGGCGATCGCACTCGCCCGGCGCGCGCTCGGCAGCCTTCCCAAGGATCAGCGGTCGGCCGCCGGCAAGCTCGTCAACGAGGTGCGCGGTCGCGTGAGCGCCGCACTCGACGCCCGGATCGTCGTCCTGGAGGCCGAGCGTGACACCGCGGTCCTCGTCGCCGAGTCGGTGGATGTCACCCTGCCGTCGCGGCGTCGTCCCGCCGGTGCCCGCCACCCGATCACGGTGATCGCCGAGCAGGTGGCCGACGTGTTCGTCGGGATGGGTTGGGAGATCGCCGAAGGCCCGGAGGTCGAGACCGAGCATCACAATTTCGACGCCCTCAACTTCCTTCCGGATCATCCGGCCCGGTCGATGCAGGACACCTTCTACATCGCACCCGAGGGATCCCGTCAGGTGCTGCGCACCCACACCTCGCCGGTCCAGGTGCGCTCGATGCTCAACCGCGAGGTGCCGATCTACGTGGCGTGCCCGGGACGCACCTTCCGCACCGACGAACTCGACGCCACCCACACGCCGGTGTTCCACCAGATCGAGGGGCTCGCCGTCGACAAAGGCCTCACCCTCGCCAATCTGCGCGGCACCCTGGAGGTGTTCGCGCGGGCCCTGTTCGGCCCCGAAACCACCACCCGCATGCGCGCGAGCTACTTCCCGTTCACCGAGCCGTCGGCCGAGGTCGACGTGTGGTTCCCCGGCAAGAAGGGCGGGCCCGGCTGGGTCGAATGGGGTGGCTGCGGCATGGTGAACCCGAATGTGTTGCGCGCCAGCGGAATCGACCCTGACGTCTACTCCGGCTTCGCGTTCGGCATGGGCCTCGAACGCACCCTGCAGTTCCGTAACGACATCTCCGACATGCGGGACATGGTCGAGGGGGACATCCGTTTCTCCCTCCCGTTCGGCCCTGCGGCCTGAGCCGCTTCTCCCACCGCCCAACGATCGATGAAAGCAGCTGACTGACGTGCGTGCCCCACAGTCCTGGTACACCGAGGTGCTTCGCGCCGGCGACCCGACCTGGTCGGCGACCACCGAGCAGATCGACGCAGGCTTCGTCCGCGTCGGATTCGAGATCGAGGACATCGATCCGTTCCCGGAGATCACCGGACCGCTGGTGATCGGCCGGGTACAGACGATCACTGAACTGACCGAGTTCAAGAAACCCATCCGCTACTGCATGGTCGAGGTCGGTGAGGCCGAGCCACGCGGGATCATCTGTGGTGCACGGAATTTCGCCGAAGGTGACCTGATCGTCGCGGCATTGCCCGGAACCGTGCTGCCGGGTCCGTTCGAGATCACCGCGCGCAAGACCTACGGACACACCTCCGACGGGATGATCTGTTCGGTTTCCGAGATGGGTATCGGCACCGACCATGCGGGCATCCTCGTCCTCGCCCCCGGCACCGCCGAGCCCGGTGCCGACGCGCGTGAGGTCCTCGGCCTCGACGACGCCGCCATCGACGTCAACGTCACCCCCGACCGCGGCTACGCCTTCTCCATCCGTGGACTCGGTCGCGAACTCGCCGGCGCCTTCTCGGTGCCGTTCGTCGACGTCGGACTCCCCGGCGAGCCGCTCGCGGCCGGCGACGACGAGCCCTGGCCGGTGGCGATCGATGCGGCGTCGCAGGCCACCCGCTACACCGCGCGCCTGCTCACCGGCGTGGACGCCCGCTCGGTGTCACCGTGGTGGGTACAGAAACGACTCATGGTCGCCGGTGTGCGACCGATCTCGGCAATCGTCGACGTCACCAACTACGTGATGCTCGAACTCGGACAACCGCTGCACGCGTTCGACGCCGACAAACTCACCGGCACGATCACGGTGCGCAACGCGGTCGCGGGGGAGAAGCTGACCACCCTCGACGGCGTCGTGCGTGAGCTCGATCCGGAGGATGTCGTCATCGCCGACGAGAGCGGTCCCATCGCGCTGGCCGGAATCATGGGTGGGGCGGCCACCGAGGTGGGTCCCGACACCACCCGGGTGCTGCTGGAATCGGCCACCTTCGATCCGGTGCGGGTGTTCCGTACCGGCAAGCGCCACAAGCTGACCTCGGAGGCCACCAAACGGTTCGAGCGGACGGTCGATCCGGAGATCACCGTCGTCGCCTCCGACCGCGGTGCATCGCTCATCGTCGACCTTGCCGGCGGGCAGGTCGCCGGACCGTTGTCGGAGGCCCGCGTGGACACCCCGACGCCCGCGCCGATCGAGATCGCCGTCGACGAACCCGACCGCACCGCGGGCATCCCGTATCCGGCCGGCACCACCGCGGCCCGGCTGACCGAGGTCGGCTGCATCGTCGCCGGCACCGATCGGCTCTCGGTGACGCCGCCTTCCTGGCGACCGGACCTGCGTCAGCGCGCGGATCTCGTGGAGGAGGTGCTGCGCCTCGAGGGTCTGGAGGACATTCCGGCGATCCCGCCGCGCGCGCCGGCGGCCGGGACCGGACTGACGCCGCAACAGCAGCGTCGTCGCAGTATCGGTCGCGCCCTGGCCCTCGACGGCTACGTCGAGGTGTTGCCGTATCCGTTCATGCCGGCCGGTGTGTTCGATGTGTGGGATCTGCCCGCCGACGACGAGCGTCGCAAGACGGTGAAGGTGCTCAACCCGCTCGAGGCCGACCGGCCCGAACTGAACACCACCTTGCTGCCGGGATTGCTGGAGATGGCCGGACGCAACATCGCCCGCGGGCAGCGGGATCTGGCATTGTTCACCGTGGGTCAGGTCGTCATCGCCGGTGACCATGTCGCCCCGGTCGGCGCGCTCGATGTCACGCGACGCCCGACCGAGGAGGAGATCGCCGCGCTCGACGCCTCGCTCCCGCATCAGCCGTTGCACGTCGCCGCGGTGCTCGTCGGTCAGCGCGATCCGGCGGGACCCTGGGGTCCGGGACGTGCGGCCGACTACCTCGACGCGTTCGAGGCCGCCCGGGCCGTCGGCCGTGCCGCGGGCGTGACCGTGGACCTGTCCGCAGCCGATGAGCGCCCGTGGCATCCCGGCCGGTGTGCGCGACTGACCGTCGACGGCGTGACCGTCGGCTTCGCCGGTGAACTCCATCCGGCCGTACTCGAACGCTCCGGACTGCCCAAGCGGACCTGTGCGGTCGAGGTCGACGTCGACGCACTGCCGCTCACCGCAGTGCTTCCGGCGCCACGCGTCAGCGTGTTCCCGGCGGTCCTCCAGGACGTCGCGGTGGTCGTGGCCGCCGACGTTCCGGCTGCCGCGGTCGCCGAGGCACTCCGGGCGGGTGCCGGTGATCTGCTCGAGTCCATCGACCTCTTCGATGTCTTCACCGGTAGCCAGGTCGGTGAGGGTCACAAGTCGCTGACCTTCGCCCTGCGATTCCGTGCGCAGGACCGTACGCTCACCGAGGACGAGGCCAACGCGGCCAAGCTCGCCGCGGTGGAGAACGCGGGCAGCGAGGTGGGCGCGCGTCTGCGCTGACCACCACCGACCCCCGGTGAATTGATTTGCAGCGTCATGCATAATGATTGCATGACGATCAAGGTGGCGGTCGCCGGTGCGAGCGGCTACGCGGGCGGGGAGATCCTGCGCCTGCTGTGCGGACATCCCCGACTGCGGTCCGGGGACCTCGAGATCGGCGCGTTGACCGCCGGCGGCAACGCGGGCAGCACGCTCGGATCCCAGCATCCGCACCTGCTTCCGCTTGCCGATCGGGTGCTCGAGGAGACCACGCCGGAGATCCTCGCCGGACACGACGTGGTATTTCTCGGGTTGCCGCACGGCACCTCCGCGGCCATCGCCGACGCATTGCCGCCGACCACCCTGGTCATCGACTGTGGTGCCGATTTCCGGTTGCGTGACCCGGCCGACTGGACGACGTACTACGGCGGTGATCACGCCGGCACCTGGCCGTACGGTCTGCCGGAGCTCCCGGGCAACCGGGAGGTGCTGCGGGACGCGAGTCGTATCGCGGTGCCCGGCTGCTATCCGACGATCTCGATCCTGTCGTTGCTGCCCGCCGTGGCCGCGGGACTGATCGAACCGGCCGTGATCGTCGTCGCGGTGAGCGGAACCTCGGGCGCCGGCCGTGCGCCGAAGGTCGACCTGCTGGCCTCCGAGGTCATCGGGTCGGCCCGGGCCTACGGCGTCGGCGGAGTCCATCGGCACACCCCGGAGATCGCGCAGGCCTTGTCGGCGGCCGCCGACATCCCGGTCAGCGTGTCCTTCACCCCCGTCCTCGTACCGATGTCCCGCGGCATCCTCGCCACCTGCACCGCCCGCACGGGCGCGAGCGCCGACGAGGTCCGTGCCGCGTACGACAAGGCTTACGCCGACGAGCATTTCATCCACGTCCTGCCCGCCGGATCGTTACCGACGACCGGCTCGGTGATCGGCTCCAATGCGGTTCAACTGGCAGTGACGGTCGACGAACGGGCGGGCACGCTCGTCGCCGTGGGCGCGGTGGACAACCTGACCAAGGGCACCGGCGGCGCCGCCGTGCAATCGATGAACCTGGCACTGGGCTGGGATGAGGCAGAAGGGCTGAGCACCGTGGGGGTGGCACCGTGACCACATCGGATGACCGGATCGTCGGGGGAGCACCGATCGAAGGCCCGCGGTTGCTGCGTGAACAGGGCGTCACCGCGCCGCTCGGCTTCCGTGCCGCCGGTATCGCGGCCGGGATCAAGGCGTCGGGCAAGGCCGATCTCGCGCTCGTGTTCAACGAGGGCCCCGACTACTCCGCCGCGGGAGTGTTCACCCGCAATCAGGTGAAGGCCGCGCCGGTGTTGTGGTCGCAGCAGGTGCTGACCACCGGACGTCTGCGCGCGGTGATCCTCAATTCCGGTGGCGCGAACGCATGTACGGGTCCGGGCGGTTTCCAGGACACCCATGCCACGGCCGAGGCCGTCGCCGACGCCCTGAGCAACTGGGGTACCGACACCGGTGCGGTGGAGGTCGCGGTCTGCTCGACCGGCCTCATCGGTGATCGCCTGCCCATGGACAAGGTCCTCGCCGGGGTCACCGAGATCGTCCACGAGATGGGTGGTGGGCTCTCCGGTGGAACCGACGCCGCCTACGCCATCATGACCACCGACACGGTGCCCAAACAGGCTGCGCTGCATCATCCGCAGGGGTGGAACGTCGGTGGGATGGCCAAGGGTGCCGGCATGATGGCGCCGTCGCTGGCGACGATGCTGTGCGTGCTCACCACCGATGCCCGCGCCACCGCCGAACAACTCGACACCGCACTGCGGCGCGCCACCGCGGCAACGTTCGACCGGCTCGACATCGATGGTTCGACCTCGACGAATGACACTGTGCTACTGCTCAGTTCGGGTGCCAGCCAGATCCCGGTCGAGCAGGACGACCTCGACGACGCCGTCCTCGCCGTCTGCGACGATCTCGCGGCGCAACTCATGGCCGACGCCGAGGGTGTCACCAAGCGGATCCTGATCACCGTCGCCGGGGCGCGCACCGAGGACGACGCGATCACCATTGCCCGTGTCGTCGCCCGGGATTCGCTGGTGAAGACCGCACTGTTCGGTTCTGATCCCAACTGGGGCCGGGTGCTGGCGGCCGTCGGCATCGCGCCGGTCCCGATCGAGCCGGACCGTATCTCGGTGTCGTTCAACGGACATGCGGTGTGTGTCGACGGAACCGGTGCCGAGGGTGCCCGCGACGTCGATCTGTCGGCTGTCGACGTCATCGTCCGGATCGAGCTGGGGCTCGGTGAGGCGAGTGCCACCATCCGCACCACCGACCTCTCGCACGCCTACGTCGAAGAGAACTCGGCGTACTCCTCATGAGCGACAACGGGATCGATCAGTCCGACCTGCCGGCCATCGACAAGGCGACCGTGTTGGCAGAGGCGCTTCCGGCCCTGCAGGCGCTGGCCGGCGCGACCGTCGTCGTCAAGTACGGCGGCAACGCGATGATCGACGAGGATCTCAAACGCGCCTTCGCCGCCGACATGGTGTTCCTCCGCGCGTGCGGTATGCATCCGGTGGTCGTTCACGGTGGGGGGCCGCAGATCTCGGCGATGCTCTCCAGATTGGGCCTGTCCGGCGAATTCCGGGGCGGCTTCCGCGTCACCACACCCGAGGTGATGGATGTCGCCCGGATGGTGCTCTTCGGTCAGGTCGGGCGTGAACTGGTCGGACTGATCAACGCACACGGTCCGTATGCGGTGGGGTTGACCGGTGAGGACGCGCACCTGTTCACCGCGACCCGCCGCACCGTCCTCGTCGAGGGTGTGGCCACCGACATCGGTCTGGTCGGTGACATCACCTCGGTGAACACCTCGGCGGTGCTCGATCTCGTTGCGGCCGGCCGGATTCCCGTCGTCTCCACGATCGCACCCGACCGCGACGGCGTGGTCCACAACATCAACGCCGACACCGCCGCCGGGGCCCTCGCCGAGGCTCTCGGCGCGTCGCGACTGGTGATGCTCACCGACGTCGAGGGTCTCTACACCGACTGGCCGGACCGTTCGTCGCTGGTCTCGCAGATCGGCACCGACGCCCTGACGCAACTCCTGCCGCGCCTGGATTCGGGCATGGTTCCCAAGATGGAGGCCTGCCTGCGCGCGGTCACCGGTGGGGTGAGCCGCGCCCACGTCATCGACGGGCGGGTACCCCACGCGGTCCTCGCGGAACTGCTCACATCGAGCTCCGCGGGCACCACCGTCGTGCCCGGCGACGTCGACTCCGATTCTCCCACAGCAACTCTCACCCAACCCGGAACGAAGGCCGAGCACTCATGACCACCCCATGGCAGCAGCGCTGGTCGTCGGCGTTGATGAACAACTACGGCACCCCGCCGATCACACTCGAACGCGGTGAGGGCGCCTACGTGTGGGACGCCGACGGCCGGCGCTACCTCGACCTGCTGGGCGGTATCGCGGTCAACGCGCTCGGCCACGCCCACCCGGCCATCGTCGACGCGGTGTCGACGCAGTTGCAGACGCTCGGGCATGTCTCCAACCTCTACGTGAACGAGCGGGTCGTCGAACTCGCCGAAGCCCTGCTCGACCGGTTCGGGCATCCGGGCCGGGTGTTCTTCTGCAACTCGGGCACCGAGGCCAACGAGGCCGCGTTCAAGCTCGCGCGCCGCACCGGCCGTCCGCAGATCATCGCCGCCGAGAAGGCATTTCACGGCCGGACCATGGGCGCCCTGGCGATGACCGGGCAACCCGCCAAACGGGCACCGTTCGAGCCGATGCCCCCCGGGGTCGATTTCGTGCCCTACGGCGACGTCGCGGCACTCGAGTCGGCCGTCGGCGAACAGACCGCGGCGGTCATTCTCGAGCCGATCCTGGGGGAGGCGGGCGTGGTGGTTCCCCCCGCCGATTACCTCGCGCACGCCCGCCGGATCACCGCGGAACACGGGGCCTTGCTGATCCTCGACGAGGTGCAGACCGGGATCGCCCGCACCGGAACCTTTTTCGCGCATCAGCAGGTGGGTGTGGTGCCCGACGTGATGACCTTGGCGAAAGGGCTCGGCGGTGGGTTGCCGATCGGTGCGTGCGTGGCCACCGGTCCGGCAGCCGAGCTGTTCACTCCCGGCCAACACGGCACCACGTTCGGAGGCAATCCCGTCTCGGCCGCCGCCGCGCTCGCGGTCCTGGGTGAGATCGAGAAGCAGGGTCTCGTCGATCACGTTGCGGCCGTGGGGAAATCGATCGCCACCGGCATCGAGGATCTGGGCCATCCGCAGATCTCACACGTGCGGGGTGCGGGACTGCTGCTCGGGATCGTGCTCAACGCGCCGCTGGCCGCCGGCACCGAGGCGGCGGCCCGGGACGGTGGATACCTCATCAACGCGCCGGCACCCGACGTGCTGCGACTGGCCCCGCCGCTGATTCTCACCGAAGAGCAGGGCGCCGATTTCGTCGCCGCGCTGCCCGGTTTCCTGGACACCGCGGCGGCCGCCGCCGACCGGAAGGAGAAGTCGTGACCCGGCACTTCCTGCGCGATGACGACGTGACACCCGACGAGCAGACGCAGATCTTGGCGATCGCCGCCGAGGTGAAGGCCAACCCGTACGCCTTCCGGCCGCTGGAAGGACCGCGCGGGGTCGGCGTCATCTTCGACAAGAACTCCACCCGCACCCGGTTCTCCTTCGAGATGGGTGTCGCGCAGCTCGGCGGGCACGCCGTCGTCGTCGACGGCCGGACCACCCAACTCGGCCGAGACGAGTCCCTCGCGGACACCGGTCGGGTGTTGTCCCGGTTCGTCGAGGCCGTCGTGTGGCGGACCTTCGGACACGAACGTCTCGAGGAGATGGCCGCGACCGCGACCGTCCCGGTGATCAACGCACTGTCGGACACCTTCCACCCCTGCCAGGTGCTGGCCGACCTGCAGACCATCATCGAGCGCAAGGGCCGCACCGCCGGGCTGAAGATGACCTACCTCGGTGACGGCGCCAACAACATGGCGCACTCGCTGGCTCTGGGCGGCGTCACCGCCGGAATGCACGTCACGATCAGTTCGCCGCTCGGCTTCGAACCCGACCCGCAGGTGATCGCCGACACCGAGAAGCGTGCCAACGTCACCGGCGGTTCCATCAGCGTGATCGGTGATCCGCAGCGGGCGTCCACCGGAGCCGACGTGCTCGTCACCGACACCTGGGTCTCGATGGGGCAGGAGGACGACGGTAAGGACCGCAAGGCGCCCTTCCTGCCGTATCAGATCAACTCCGAACTCCTCGCCGTCGCCGACCCCGAGGCGATCGTGCTGCACTGCCTGCCCGCGCACCGCGGTGACGAGATCACCGACGAGGTCATCGACGGCCCGGCCAGCGTCGTCCTCGACGAGGCGGAGAATCGGTTGCACGCCCAGAAGGCGCTGCTCATCTGGCTGCTGGAGCGATCGTGACGGCCTCCAGCGAGCACCATCACCCGGTGACCCGGCTGGCGTCCACCCGGGCGGGCCGGCACGCGCTGATCGTCGAGATCCTCGCGAAGAATCAGGTGCGCAGTCAGTCCGAACTGCAGCAGCTGCTCTCCGCGCAGGGTATCGACGCCACCCAGGCAACGATCTCCCGCGACCTCGACGAGCTCGGCGCGGTCAAGCTCCGCGCGGCCGACGGCGGCGTCGGCGTGTACGTGGTGCCCGAGGACGGATCGCCGTTGCGCGGGGTGTTCGGCGGCACCGACCGTCTCGCGCGGCTCCTGTCGGAGTTGCTCGTCTCGACCGACAGCAGCGGCAACCTGGCGGTGCTGCGGACCCCACCGGGCGCCGCGCACTACCTCGCCAGCGCGATCGACCGCGCCAGCCTGCCCGACGTCGTCGGCACGATCGCCGGCGACGACACGATCTTCGTCTGCGCCCGCGACCCCATCGACGGCGCCGAACTCGCCCGACGAATCGAGGGTCTCGTGTGATCGGCTGACCAACCTCCGAAAGCCACGACGACCCCACCCCCGCAGACCCGACTCACCTCGCGTCCCCACGGACGCACACACCACGAAACAGGAGCTCACATCACCATGGCCGATCGCGTCGTACTCGCATACTCAGGCGGACTGGATACCTCGGTCGCCATCAGCTGGATCGCCAAGGAGACCGGCAAGGAGGTCGTCGCCGTCGCGCTCGATCTCGGGCAGGGCGGCGAGGACATGGAGGTCGTGCGCCAGCGTGCCATCGATTGTGGCGCCGTCGAGGCGGTGCTCGTCGACGCCCGAAACGAGTTCGCCGACGACTACTGCCTGCCCGCGATCACCTCCAACGCCCTCTACATGGACCGGTACCCGCTGGTCTCGGCCCTGTCGCGGCCGCTGATCGCCAAGCACCTGGTGACCGCCGCGCGTGACCACGGCGGCACCGTCGTCGCCCACGGCTGCACCGGCAAGGGCAACGACCAGGTGCGCTTCGAGGTCGGATTCGCCTCGCTGGCACCCGAACTCGAGGTCATCGCGCCGGTCCGCGACTACGCGTGGACCCGTGAGAAGGCGATCGCCTTCGCCGAGGAGAACGCGATCCCGATCAACGTGACCAAGAAGTCCCCGTTCTCGATCGACCAGAACGTGTGGGGCCGCGCGGTCGAGACCGGATTCCTCGAGGACCTCTGGAATGCGCCGACCAAGGACGTCTACTCCTACACCGACGACCCGACCATCAACTGGCAGTCGCCCGACGAGGTGATCATCTCCTTCGACAAGGGACGCCCGATCGCCATCGACGGCCGCCCGGTGAGCGTGCTCGAGGCCATCGAGGAACTCAATCGCCGCGCCGGCGCCCAGGGTGTGGGGCGCCTCGACGTCGTCGAGGACCGGCTCGTCGGCATCAAGAGCCGTGAGGTCTACGAGGCACCCGGCGCGATGGTGCTCATCACCGCGCACGAGGAGCTCGAGCACGTCACCCTCGAACGCGAACTCGGCCGCTACAAGCGGCGGACCGATCAGAAGTGGGCCGAACTCGTCTACGACGGTTTGTGGTTCTCGCCGCTGAAGCGCTCCCTCGACGCCTTCGTCGACTCCACCCAGGAGCATGTCACCGGCGACATCCGGCTCACCCTGCACGGTGGTCACATCGCCGTCAACGGACGTCGTAGCCCCGAATCGCTCTACGACTTCAACCTCGCCACCTACGACGAGGGTGACAGCTTCGACCAGTCCAACGCCCGCGGGTTCGTCGAACTGCACGGACTGTCGTCCAAGATCGCGGCCCGACGGGACCTGATCGGTGAGTGACACCGGAACCGGCGGCACCAACGAGGGGTCGCTCTGGGGCGGTCGCTTCGCCGACGGCCCGGCCGCGGCGATGGCGGCACTGAGCAAGTCCACCCACTTCGACTGGGTGCTGGCGCCGTTCGACATCCGGGCATCCAAGGCGCACGCCCGGGTGCTGAACACTGCCGGACTGCTCGGCGACGACGATCTGGCCGCGATGCTCGACGGCCTCGATCGTCTGGCCGCCGACGTCGCCGACGGTTCCTTCGGTCCGGCGCCCACCGACGAGGATGTGCATGGAGCACTGGAACGCGGACTGATCGAACGCGTGGGGGCCGAGCTCGGCGGTCGGTTGCGGGCCGGACGGTCGCGAAATGATCAGGTGGCGACGCTGTTTCGGATGTGGGTCCGCGACGCCATGACGCGCGTGGCAACCGGCGTGCTCGATGTGGTGGAAGCACTGATGGGACAGGCGATCGCGCATCCGGATGCGGTGATGCCCGGTAAGACACACCTGCAGGCCGCGCAGCCGGTGTTGCTGGCCCACCATCTGCTGGCCCATGCCCAGCCGCTGATCCGCGACGTCGACCGACTTGCCGACGCCGATCGTCGAACTGCGGTGTCCCCGTACGGTTCCGGCGCATTGGCCGGGTCGTCGCTGGGATTGGATCCGGGTGCCATCGCCACCGAGTTGGGATTCGACGCCCCAGCCGAGAACTCGATCGACGCCACCTCCTCACGTGACTTCGCCGCCGAGGCGGCCTTCGTCTTCGCGATGATCGCCGTCGACCTCTCCCGCTTGTCCGAAGAGGTGATCCTCTGGAGCACACCGGAATTCGGGTATGTCACGCTGGCGGATGCCTGGTCGACCGGTAGCTCGATCATGCCGCAGAAGAAGAACCCGGACGTCGCCGAACTCGCCCGCGGCAAGGCCGGGCGCCTCATCGGGGACCTGGCCGGACTGATGGCCACACTCAAGGCGCAGCCGCTGGCCTACAACCGTGACCTCCAGGAGGACAAGGAACCGGTCTTCGACGCGGTCGCGCAGCTCGAACTCCTGTTACCCGCCATCACCGGGCTCGTCGCCACCCTCGAGTTCCACGAAGACCGCATGGCCGAGCTCGCGCCCGCCGGGTTCACCCTGGCCACCGACATCGCCGAGTGGCTGGTGCGACAAGGCGTGCCGTTCCGTGTCGCCCACGAGCTGGCCGGGGCGTGCGTGCGAGAGGCGGAGAGTCGGGGAGTGGGCCTCGATGGACTCGACGACGCGACGTTCGCCGCCATCGATCCGGCGTTGACGCCTGAGGTCCGCGACGTGTTGTCGGTGCGGGGCTCCATCGAATCGCGCGACGCGCACGGCGGCACGGCGCCCGGCCAGGTCCGTCGCCAGTTGGGGGTGCTGCGTGACGTGGTGGCCCGGCAGCGCGCCGACTGGGCGGGGCGCATACTGCAGTGATAATCCGCGTTTGTCCACACGCGGTTGAGTAGAGTGAGGGCCCACACTGGTGGGCGGTGTCTGTGATGGTGCCCGGGTGTGGCGTGATCGGGGACACGACACACCAGACGCACGTGCGGGTACCTCCGGATGAGGGGAGGTCGAGGAGATGGTCGGTATCGGCGGACTGCCGGATGTCGGCGCGATGGTCGGAAGGGTGGTCGCGACAGCGCAGAACGGACTCGAGGTCCTGCGGTTGGGCGGACTGGAGACGGGCACGCTGCCGGCACCGTTCGCGGTCGTGGAGACCGAGAAGATGTTCCGACTCCGCAAGTACTTCCCCGACGACGACACCGGCGGCCCCAACGTGGTGTTGATTCCACCGATGATGGTGTCCGCCAACGTTTATGACGTCACCGAGCACAATGGTGCGGTATCCATTCTGCATCGCCACGGCATCACCCCCTGGGTCATCGACTTCGGCTCGCCCGACTCCGAAGAGGGCGGGATGGAGCGCAATCTCGCCGACCACGTGGTGGCCGTCAGCCGCGCGATCGATCAGATCATCGAGTCGACCGGTAAGGATGTCCACCTCGCCGGCTACTCGCAGGGCGGGATGTTCGCCTACCAGACGGCCGCGTTTCGGCGATCGCGTGGCCTGGCCAGTCTGATCACCTTCGGGAGCCCGGTCGACGTGCTGGCCGCCCTGCCGTTGGGCCTGCCGGCCGGGCTGGTGGTCCCCGGAGCCGAGATCCTCGCCGATCGCGTGGTCGGCAACCTCTGGGTGCCGGGATGGTTGGCGCGCCTGGGATTTCAGATGCTCGATCCGGTCAAGACGGCACGAAGCCGCATCGACTTCCTCCGCCAACTGCACGACCGGGATGCGTTGCTGCCCAGGGAGGACCAGCGCCGATTCCTCGAGTCCGATGGATGGGTGGCGTGGTCCGGGCCGGCGATCGCGGAGCTGCTGCGCCAGTTCGTGGTGCACAACCGGATGGTCTCGGGTGGCTTCGTGATCAACGGAGAGGTGGTCACGCTGTCTGAGATCACCTGTCCCACTCTGGCATTCGTCGGGGAAGCCGACGACATCGGGCAGCCGGCCGCGGTCCGGGGCATCGTGCGGGCCGCTCCGGACTCGCAGGTCTATGAATCCCGGGTTCCGGTAGGACATTTCGGGCTCGTCGTCGGTAGCACGGCTGGGGCGCAGACGTGGCCGATCACCGCGGAATGGATCGAATGGCAGTCCGGTCTGCGTGAACAACCCGATCGCATCGAGCCGATGGTGCTCGGCGAACCAGGTCATGGCAGCGGCGTGAGCCTGGCGTCGCGACTCACGCACGGGCTCGGTGCGGTCGCCGACGCCGGGGCAGGTCTGTCGCGCGAGATCGTCGAATTGGCGACGACGTTCCAGCGCTCGTCGCTCGCGGTGGCGCAGGAGTCCGTGCGGACGGTGCCACGCCTGTTCCGTCTCGGGCAGATCCAGCCGGGCACCCAGATCTCGCTCGGGAAGTTGATGTCGGAGAACACCAAACGAGGTGCCGACAAGGAACTGTTCCTCTTCGAGAACCGCGTGCTGACCCACGCGCAGGTCAACACCCGCATCGACAACGTGGTCGCCGGACTCATCTCATGCGGTATCCGTCCGGGCCAACACGTCGGCGTCCTGATGGCCACACGCCCCAGTGCCCTGGTCGTGGTCGCGGCACTGTCGCGGCTGGGCGCGGTGGCGGTGCTGTTGTCGGCCGACGGTGACATCCCCGAGATGCTGCGCCTGACCGACTGCACCGTGGTGATCGCCGATCCGCACCACGTCGACGTCGTCGCCGACCATGCCGAGCGTGTCCTGGTGCTCGGTGGCGGTAGCGGCGACTCACGAGTCATCGACGGTGCCGACGGTCGACAGGTGATCGACATGGAGCAGATCGATCCGGAATCGGTGCCGGTACCCGCCTGGTACCGCCCCGATCCCGGACTGGCCGGCGATCTCGCATTCATTCTGTTCACCCGCGCCCAGGGCAATCTGGCGGTGTGGCCGATCACCAACCACCGGTTCGCGATGTCGGCATTCGGCGCCGCGTCGGCGGCCGGATTGACCGACCGCGACACCGTCTACTGCCTACCGCCACTGCACCATGCGTCCGGCCTGCTGACCACCCTCGGCGCGACCGTCGTCGGCCGCTCACGCATCGCGCTGTCCAATGGCATCGATGCGGAGACGTTCAGCACCGAGGTCCGCCGGTACGGCGTCACGGTGGTGTCCTACACCTGGACGATGATGCGCGAAATCGTGCGATCACCGGACTTCCACATCAACGAACACAACCCGATACGCCTGCTCATGGGTTCGGGAATGCCCACCGGACTCTGGAAGGACGTGCTCTCGAGTTTCCCGCGAGCCCGCGTTCTCGAGTTCTTCGCGACGGCGGACGGATCGGCGATCCTGGCCAATGTGTCCGGCGACAAGATCGGATCGATGGGCCGCGCACTCCCCGAGACCAACCCGGTGCAGATCGCCGCGATCGACCTCGACCATCGTCGCCTCGCGGTTGGCGGGAACGGCTTCGTCCGGCGCGCGGAGGTCGGCGAGGTGGGACTTCTGTTGGCGCGCACCCCATCCCGCCTGGACACCTCGGCAACCGTGTTGCGGGACGTCTTCGCATCGCGGGACCGCTGGGAGGTGTCGGGTCACCTGTTCTACCGCGACGCCGACGACGACATGTGGTTCATGGGGTCGACCGACGCCAGGGTGCGCAGCTCCGACGGTGTCGTCTACCTGCCGCCCATCGAGCAGGCACTGTCTCGGATGGAGGCCGTCGACCAGGTTGTCGCCTACGGGGTCGGCGAAGTGGAGAACGGCCTCGCAGTGGCTGCGGTCACCTTGCGAGACGATGCCCGGGCCGACTCGCTCACCGTGACGCAGTTGCGCGTGGCATTGGGCGCTCTGCCTGCGGAGAGTCGGCCGCACCTGATCCACGTCGTGGACGACATTCCCGTGTCCGATTCGTATCGTCCGCTGAGCAACGAGCTTCGACGCGCGGGGGTTCCGCGGCCGGGACCCAAGGTCTGGTATCGCGACGATGATGGCCGGTACCGCAGATACACGAGGTCGGCGGCCGCCAAGGTTCCCTGGGAACACCGGGGCGATGATCGTGCCGCTGACGAGGTGTCGGCGACCGCGGGGGCATGATTGAGGGTGACCGATCATGCCGCCTGCCCAGCGGCGCCGAGAAGAGGACGAGAGGAATCAGACACGATGTCGCGTGCGGAGGCGATCAACCCGATCGTTCGGGAACGGCTGGTCTGCCCACAGGATCACGGACCGTTGCTCGACGCGGGAGACGATCTCTACAACCCTCGCCTACGGGTCGCCTATCACATCGATGCGGATGGCATCCCGGTCATGCTGGCCGATGAGGCACGGTCCGTCGACGACGCCGAGCACAACCGACTCACCGCCGGGTCGTGACATCGTCGATGCCCGATGCGGTCGGCCTCGGCACGGGTGACAAGATCGACGTCGTGAGTGCTGAGAAGTCGCAGACGCCCGCGGTGACCACCGACATCATCGATGAATTGCAGTGGCGCGGGCTCATCGCGCAGTCCACCGATCTCGATGAACTCCGGTCGACCTTGTCGGCCGGACCGGTGACGCTGTATGCGGGCTTCGATCCGACCGCGTCGAGCCTGCATGCCGGGCATCTGGTGCCGCTGCTGACGTTGCGGCGTTTTCAGCTCGCCGGGCACCGTCCACTGGTCCTCGCCGGCGGCGCGACCGGGATGATCGGCGACCCACGGGACGTCGGCGAGCGGACGATGAACTCCGTCGACGTCGTGCGCGGATGGGCGGATCGGATCGGTGGCCAGCTGCGGCGTTTCGTCACCATCGACGATTCGGCCAACAGTGCCGTGCTGGTGAACAATCTCGACTGGACCGGGGAGATGACGGTCATCGACTTCCTCCGGGACCTCGGCAAGCACTTCTCGGTCAACGTGATGCTCGCGCGCGAGACCGTGAAGCGGCGGCTGGAGAGCGACGGCATCAGCTACGCCGAGTTCAGCTACATCCTGTTGCAGTCCAACGACTTTCTCGAGTTGCATCGCCGTTACGGTTGCCTCCTGCAGGTGGGCGGGTCGGATCAGTGGGGCAACATCATCGGTGGCGTCGACCTCGTCCGCCGAGTGGACGGTGATTCGGTCCATGCCATGACGGTGCCGTTGGTGACGTCGTCGGACGGCAAGAAATTCGGGAAGTCCACCGGTGGCGGCAGCCTGTGGCTCGATCCGGAGCTGACCAGCCCTTACGCCTGGTACCAGTACTTCGTGAATACCGCGGATGCCGATGTGGTGCGGTATCTCAGGTGGTTCACCTTCCTCACCCGGGACGAGGTCGCCGAGCTCGAGCAGGCGACCGTCGACACGCCGCATCTACGCCTCGCGCAGAAGCGGCTTGCCGCCGAGATGACCACGCTCATCCATGGTTCGGCCAACACCGCCGCCGTTGAGCTTGCGAGTCAGGCATTGTTCGGACGCGGCGACCTCCACGAACTGGACGAGGCAACGCTGGCCGCCGCTCTCGGAGAGACCACGATCGCGGAGTACACGGATTCGGCGCCGACGATGGTCGAGCTCCTGGTGGACACCGGTCTTTGCGACAGCAACAAGGCTGCCCGTCGTGCCATCGGCGAGGGTGGCGCGTACGTGAACAACGCGAAGATCACCGATGCCGATTGGCGCCCCGGTGCCGGCGACGTGCTGCATGGCCGGTGGTTGGTGATCCGGCGCGGTAAGAAGAGCTTCGCCGGTGCGACAATCTCGCTCTGACCAGGGGATTTGACGTGCTGTTCGCGTCTGTGTAACTTTCTTGTTGCACCGCAGAGAGCAACTCCCCCGGGGCCGACAAGGATTCGGGGGTTGCTGAGTGTCTTCCCTCCGCTGGAGGGGCGTCGTACTCTGGGATGTAGTCGGAAGCCGGAGGGCGCAACTTGCACCCGCGGAACACGGCTGGTAACCTGGAAAAGTTGCCCGAGCAAGGGTCAACGATCTGGGAAACAGAACAAGCTCATCGGAGTTCGCCCTGTGTGGGTGGTGTTGGTGGGTGTGTGTTCTTTGAGAACTCGATAGTGTGTTGGTGGATTGTTTGATGCCATTTTTTTGAATGGCATGTGAACGAATCTTATTTGTGATGCTGCCCTGCGTGTTGTGGGGTGGTGTTTGTGAGTTTGTTTTTTTGCCAGTTTTTTGGATTGTTTTTTGGTCAGGTTCTTTTTGTCTCTCTGGCTGAGATTGTGTTGAAACTTTGGTTTCAGTGTTTTTTC
>NZ_JBDZDJ010000026.1:0-80370 GCF_040049135.1 Gordonia sp. VNK1
GTTTCCACCAACCACCCACAGTCAAACGACCGCAGCAACGCGTCGCCATCAACCTGCACCACCAACCCACCGCATAACACAACAAAATCGGGAACTGACTCACCACAGCTTGACACTCACCGGCCGGCGGGATGAGGGGCTCGGCCGGCGGGATGAGGGGCTCGGCCGGCGGGATGAGGGGCTCGACCGGCGGGATGAGGGGCTCGACCAACAGACTGGAGATCGGCTGGCGGGGTTGGGCTCGGACGGCGGGGTGGTGGCTCGGCCAACAGTCTGAGGTCTCGATCGGCGGGGTGGGGTCGCACAGTCGGTCGTGGTCGCCCCCATCAACGTCAACAACCCCCGGCGAATAGTCGCCTGGGGGCTGTCGGAACTGCTGGACGTGTCAGATCTCGATGTGGTCCTTCGCGTCCTCCGGCTCGTTGCGACGCCGGATGATGCTCGAGAGGAAGCTGGCCGCGATCAGGACGACACCGACGAGGCCGGTGACGATCTCGGGCACGTGGGTGCCGATCGAGTAGAACAGGATCAGGGCCAGCGCACCGATCGCCCAGTGGGCGCCGTGCTCGAGGTAGACGTACTCGCTCAGCGTGCCCTTGCGCACCAGGTAGACGGTGAGCGAACGGACGAACATCGCACCGATGAAGCCGAGGCCCAGGGCGATGATGATCGGGTCCGCGGTGATCGCGAACGCGCCGATGACACCGTCGAAGGAGAACGACGCGTCGAGAACCTCGAGGTAGAGGAACAGGAAGAAACCTGCCTTGCCGGTGGCCTTGGCGAGGTCGCTGGGGCCGGAGCGGCGACGCAGTTCGGCGTCAGCGACCGACGCCGCCTCGTTCACCGCAGGAGTGCGTTCCGCCTGGGCGCGTTCGTCCTCGGACTCGTCCGGATCGTCCTCGTCTTGTTCGGTGTTGAACAACTCGCCCAAGCCGTTGACGACGATGTAGGTGATCATGCCGAGCAGGCCGGCGAACAGAACCGTCGACCGTTCCTCGTCGGGCGCGATGAACTCAGCGGTGATGACCAGCAGGATCGAGGCGACGACCACCTCGAGCTGATCGAGCTTGCCGATCTTCTCCAGCGGACGTTCGATCCAGGAGAGCCAGGTGATCTCCTTCTCCTCGAAGATGAAGCCCAGGAACAGCATCAACAGGAACATGCCGCCGAAGGCCGCGATCTGCGGATGCGCGTCGGTGATGATCGACTCGTAGGACGGGCTGCCGTCCGGGAACGTCTCGGCGCCGTTGGCCGGCGGGTTGAGCGCGAGGTCCAGTGCCTGGAACGGGCTGAGACCCGATGCGAGCCACACGATGGCGAGCGGGAACACCAGCCGCATACCGAACACGGCGATGAGGATGCCGACGGTGAGGAAGATCTTCTGCCAGAACTCGCTCATCCGCCGCAGCACGGTCGCGTTGATGACCGCGTTGTCGAAGGACAGTGAGACCTCGAGGATGCCGAGGATCAGGGTGAGGAACAGTGCCGTCGTGCCGCCATACAGGAAGGCGACAATCAACGACACGATCGTGATGATGATGGACAAGCCGAATATTCGGACAACCACGAGGGCGTGGCCTTTCTGGTTACGCGGAGGGCGTGCCGCGTCGCGACGCCCGGTGGACGACGAATGCCGCACCCGGTCTCATGAACGAGTGCGGCATCCGAGGTGGGAACTACTCTAATCAGACATTGACTCCGTAGTCGCGGGCGATACCCGCGAGACCGGAGGCGTAGCCCTGACCGATGGCGCGGAACTTCCACTCGGCGCCGTTGCGGTAGATCTCACCGAAGACCATCGCGGTCTCGGTCGAGGCGTCCTCCGAGAGGTCGTAGCGGGCGATCTCGGAGCCGTTGGCGCGGTTCACGACGCGGATGTAGGCGTTGCGGACCTGGCCGAAGGACTGGGCACGGGTGTCGGCATCGTAGATCGAGACCGGGAACACGATGCTGTCGACGTTCGGCGGGGTGCCGGCGAGATCGACGTTGATGACCTCGTCGTCGCCCTCGCCCTCACCGGTCAGGTTGTCACCGGTGTGCTCGATCGCGCCGTCGGGCGACTTGAGGTTGTTGAAGAAGACGAAGTGCTGGTCGGAGAGGACCTTCTTGTCGGCGCCGAGTCCGATGGCGCTGGCGTCGAGGTCGAAGTCGGTTCCGGTGGTGCTACGCGCATCCCAGCCCAGACCCACGGCGACCGCGGTCAGTCCCGGGGCCTCCTTGGTCAGCGAGACATTTCCGCCCTTGCTCAGGCTTACGCCCATGGTTGTGCTGCCTTTCTGTCGTTGAACGGCCATCCGCCACTCTACGTGCGATGACCCACACTGTATGGGAAGAGTCGGACATGTGACAGGGCCGGGTAGGTCACCTGAACGATGGAATCCGCATGGCCCCGCGACTGCGGACGAACTCCTCGATTCTGCGGACACCTGGATGAAACATGTTGTACGGCAACAGTTTACGTAAACCAGGGTGCTACCCCAACAGCTTCTTCTGCACCTTCCCCATCGCATTGCGCGGCAGCGATGCGACCCAACGGATCTCGCGGGGCCGCTTGTGGGCCGACAATTCCTCGGCGACGAGATCGATCAACTCGGCGTCGGGAACCTGCTCGCCGACGACGTAGGCGACGATCCGCTGCCCGAGATCGTCGTCGTCGACGCCGACCACGGCCACCTCGGTGACCGCGGAATGGGCGAGCAACACCGTCTCGATCTCGCCGGCGCCGATCCGGAATCCGCCGGACTTGATGAGGTCGGTGGCGCGGCGGCCGACGATGCGGTGCATGCCGTCGGCTCCGATGACCGCGACATCGCCGGTGGCGAACCAGCCGTCGTCGAGCCAGGATTCAGCGGTCGCCTCCGGACGGTTCAGGTAGCCCGAGGCCACCATCGGGCCGCGGACATGGAGGTCACCGACGCTCTCGCCGTCGTGCGGGAGATCGTCGGCACCCTCACGCAGTCGCGTCTGCACGCCGGTCACCGGCATGCCGACCCAGCCCGGACGTCGTTCACCGTCGGCGCGGGTGCTGACGGTGATCATGGTTTCGGTCATGCCGTAGCGTTCGACGATCTCGTGGCCAGTGGCCTCGCGGATCTCGTTGAACACCGGCACCGGCAGGGGCGCGCTGCCCGACACGAGGAGCCGCGCCGATGACAGTTCCCGTGCCGTCGACGGATCGGCACCCACCCGGGACCACACCGTCGGCACACCGAAGAACATGGTCGCGCCCGTCTGGGCGGCGTGGGCATAGTTCTCCGGAGTCGGCTTGACGGTGTGATGCAGCCGCCCACCGCGACGCAACGGTCCCAGCACCCCGAGGATCAGCCCGTGCACATGGAACAGCGGTAACCCGTGCGCGAGGGTGTCGGCAGCGGTCCAGTCCCAGGCATCGGCGAGGGCATCGAGACCGGCGGCGATGGCGCGACGCGTGATCGGCACACCCTTCGGTAATCCGGTGGTGCCGGACGTGTAGAGGATGAGTGCGACGGAATCGGCCGGTGGCTCCGGATGGAAATGCCAGGACTTCGCATACCGCCGCACCGGGATCGTCGGGAGAGTGGCGTCGTCGGGGGCGTCGCCGAGCCAGGCCTGCGCGCCGGAGTCGGTGAGGATGTGGTCGAGTTCGCGGCGTCCGGAATCCGGCGGCACCGGGACGATGGCCACGCCGGCGATCAGACCGCCCGCGATGGCGAGGATCGTCGAGATCGTGGGCCGTGCCAGGACGGCCAGGGTGTGCGCCCCGCGGATGCGTTCGGCCACCGCGGTCGCCGCGCCGACGAGTTCCTCGCGCGAGAGGCGGTCGTCGCCGATGACGACGGCATCGTCGAGGTCGGGTGCATTGGGGAACATCGTGGGCAGTAGCAGCACGGATCCACTGTGCCATGTGACACACGGGTCACCGACGGCTCATGCCGTCCGGCGGGCATCGATCCGGCGTCGCCACCACCACGCCAACCCGATCTCGATCAGTCCGGCGACGGCGATCACCGGCTGGAGGAAGAAGAACACCTGCAGCAGGGCCAGTTGGATGGCGATCCACACCAGCAGCGACGCCCCGGCGAGGAACCCGGCCAGGACGGCCAGGCGCGCGTCGACGACGACCACCACGATCACCAGGGCGGCCAGGGCCTGAGGTATCCCGATCAGCGTGATGAGCACCCAGCCGGGACCGGTCCACGTGTCAAAGGGGGTGCGCTGCAACCATTCCCGCGACATCTCCCAACGATCGTCGATGAGTGCGATACCACCGGCGACCGCCTGGTAGGCGATGAACGCCTCCACCACCGCCAGGACCCAGGCCGACCAGGGGCGGGTGCGCAGTGGCGTGGGTGGCGGCGTCATACCTCCATCGTGGGCCGCCGCGGGCCCTCCGCACGAGAGGCGAAGGCCACGGCCTACGAGTCGGGCAGGTTCAGCCGGCCGCGCTCAGGATCTCGCGCGGCTGTACCCAGCCGTCGGCCATCATCCGGAGAAGGAGCTGCGCCTTGTTGCCGATCGGGCGCCCGGCGTCGTTGTAGCGCTGGACCACACGCCGATAGTGTTCGCGCACGGTGCTCTCGGCGATGTGGTGAGCGGCGGCCGTCGCGCTCATCGTGGCACCGAGGGCGTAGGTGGTGAGGATCTGCCGTTCGCGTTCGGTCATCCGGACGGTGGCGGTCCGGGGCTGACGGTTCTCGGCGAGGTCGGCGAGGTAACCGGCGATCACCGAGGCCGATCGTCCCGAGTCGGCGACGTCGATTCCGCGGGGGTCACCGGCGCGGACACCGATGCCGACGAGTGCCGCCTCGAAGAGCCAGGAGTGCTGGCGAACGGCGGGGATCTGATGGGCGGACCGGATCAGCACCACGTCGACGGCGTCCGCCGGGTCGGGAGCCGCGGTCACCGGAGCGTCGGCGTGGACGAGCACAGCCGTGAAGCCGAGCCGTTCGACGTAGGCGCACAGGGCGGTGTCGGTGATGTCGCCTTCGGCGGCGACGGCAACGGTGAGTTGTCCACGATGTGATGTCACGCAATCAAGACTGTCGTCCGGAGATGCGCGAGTCACCATATCTTGCGACATGAAATCGGCGGAGTTGAGCATGAAACGGTTCTGACCCCTGCTAATCATGCGCGATTACGCACGATCGATCGTTGTGAGGCACAATTAACGCATGAGCGAAGGTATGCGGGTGCTGATCGCCTCCCCGCTGGGCAAGGTGATCGCGGCGCCGCTCGCGACGGCGTACCCCGACTGGACCGTTGTGGTGGCCACCGACGAGGGCGACTTCATCCACAATGTCGCCGGACGCGTCCGGTTCGATGTGGTCTCGGCCGACCTGGTGTGGAACCGGCCCGACACCGAGTGGTCCTTCGACGGTCTCGACGTCATCGAAGCACTGCGGACACATGATCGTCTCGCGCCGGTGCTGCTGGCAACTCAGGGTCACAGCATGGAGGACGATCTCCTCGACGAGGCGCGGCAACGACCCGAGGTCGTCGGGGTGGTGGCGAAGGCCGAAGGATTCAGGGTGTTCTCCGATTCCCTGCGCTCGGCCGCCCTCGGACGCCGGATCGGCGACGGCTCGGCCGGCAATCGCCGACCGAGCCTCTACGAACTGTTCGCCGGCCAACGCGGGAACACCGCGGGACGGATGGCGGGCGCGATCGCGGCGGGGCACGTCTCCGACAACGCCTCCCTGGCGCGGGTGGCCAAGGTGTCGCCGAACACCGCCAACAAGATCACCAGCCACTACCTCGGCCCGATGATCATCAAACGTGGTGAACACGACGAGGACCTCCCGATGACGCAGGCGTCGGTGTACCGCTGGTGCGGCGTGCACGCCCGGTACCTGCGCAGTTGGTGCCGCCGCAACGGCCATTCCGACGTCCTGGTGCCCTGATCTGATCCCGAGGGCCACTCGCTATGCCGCCACCGCCTTGTCCACCGCGAAACGGTAACGGCCCGAAGGCAACTCACCGCCACACACGATGGTCCGGGCCGCGAACGCGCCCACCACACCGGCCAGGCTGGCCGCCGTGCCCAGCTGCGGCCACGACGGGATGGTGTGTCCCACCTCTGCCAGCGCCCGGGCCAGGCGCGGCGCCACGTCGTGGCCGACGATGGCGCCGGCCAACTGCACCCGGTTCGCCGGATCGCGCAGGGTGGCCAGATCCAGTTCGGTGATGTCCCCGGCCGATCCGTGGAACGGCGGGTAATCGGCGTCGAGATCGTGGCGTTCGACGTCGAGGATGACGTTGTCACCGTCGTCGGTGACCATGATCAGCGGCAGCCGGGCCAGCTTGACGTGGCGTCGCATCTCGACCTTCATCGCCAGGTCGTCCATCTCCTCGATGACGACGTCGACCGGGCGGCCGTCGCGGCCACGCAGGAAGTCCGACGCCGCGGACGGGCGAAACCCCTGCTCCCACGCCACCACCGACGCATACGGATCGGTTTCCAGCACGCGCCGGGTCGCCAGGGTCGCCTTGGCCACCCCGAGGTCGCACACCGACCCGGAGAGCCGGTTGAGATTGGTCGGCCCCAACGTGTCGGGATCGGCGAGGTGGAATCGTCGTGCCCCGGTCAGCGAGGCGACCCCGACGACCGACGCGCCGACGCTCAGTCCGGCGATCGCCAGCCGCGCCGTCGACCACGCCCGCTGCTCGTCGTCGGTGATGAGGAAACGGTTCCGTGCGGTGCGCAGCCGATGGAAGAGGTCGTCAACGGGCACCCGCACGACGGTGCGTCGCCACGGGTACACCGCATACCGGCTGTGGGCGTCGAGTTCGTCGGCCCCCGGAACATGATCACCGCTGAACCGTGCGAGTGCGGTCAGTTCCGGCAGTGCGCTGACCCACGCATCCACCAACCGGTAACCCTCGTCGTCGAGCAGGGTGGCGAGGCGACGGCGGTCGCGGGTGGGGTGGAGCATCTCGATCATCATGCGGCCTTTCGGATGTAGACGTCCTTGGCACCCGAGCCGAAACCGGCCGAGTGGTAATCGTGCAGGGATACGACGGGTCGGGCGGCGCCGCCCAATGATGCACTCAGCGTGCGGTATTCGGAGTTGGTGCGTACCAGTGACGCCTGGCTGCGTTCGGTGAACAGCTCGGCGATCCGCGCATCGCCTCCGACGCCGCGGGCCAGTTCCACCCGGATGTGCAGCGACTGGCGATGCTCCTCGTCGGAGAGGACCTCGACGAGAAACCGTCCGGTGAGGGCGTTCTCGAGATCCGGTTCCTCGAACGCCGGCCGGATGTTGTCCGGATAGATGTTCAGCGAGTGGAAGATCGCCGCGATGTCGGTACGCCCGTGCAGCACCAGGAAATGTGCGCCGAGCTCCACCCGGTCGGCGAGTTCGGTCTGCCCGGAGGCGCGCAGCAGACGCCGGATCATGATGGCGTCGAGCACCTTTCCGCGATCGTTGATCCGGTAGCGGATCAACGGCATGGCCGAGTCGACCGTGAAGAGCAGATAGCCCTCGGAATCGCATTCGGTGTAACGGTATTCGGGGTGATACCGCACGAACGTCGGCTGCGGTTCGTCGACGCTCACCCCGAACAGCGACTGCGACAACGCGTCGTCGTCGAGCGCGGCCCGACGGATGGCCACCGAGGTCGGCGTCTCGTACCCCATCAGGCCGGCGTCGGCGGTGCCGTACTTGAGGCAGATCCGTTCCGGTTCTCCCTCCCGGCCGAGCAGCGCCAGGACGTGATCCCGCCACTTCTCGGTGATCGCCTCGCCCGCGAGCAGGATCTTGATGTCCATGGTCCGCAGATGCGCCGGGGTGTTGTCGAGCAGGTCCTTGATCAGCGGCGGATACCCGGCCAGGACCACCTGGTCGTAATGCGGGCCGAGGTCGGCGAGCGTGGCCACCGCCACCTCGATGTCGATGCCGGGGGTGGCGATGCTGATGTGGTGTCCGCGGTGGGCGAGTTCGAGGACGCCGGCCATCGTGTAGGTCCCGCCGATCCAGGTGCCCATCGCGAAGCAGTTGATGAGCAACGTCGTCCGCGACTGGGAGGCGAACGAATCGGTGAAGATCCGGTCGTACATGGCGGCGCTCTGGTCGAGGGCGAGGGCTCCACGGCCGAACTGGGTGGGCACACCGCTCGACGACCCGGAACTCGACGACCACACCGTCGCCTCGGTGAGCCGGCCGTCCCAGTAGCGCTCCGGCTGCGGGTAATGGGTGAGGTAGTTGTCCTTGGTCATCTCGGGCAGGCGGGTGAACGACGCGGCGTCGACCCGGTCGCAGGGGTCGACGCCGTTGCGGCGGAGGAAGTCGGCGTAGGCGGGGACGCGGCGGCGTGCGCGTTCGGTCACTGCCACCGCCAGGTCCAGGTCGCTGATGTTCATCACGGGGTCCTTCTCGTCGAGGGGGAATGGGTGTCGGGAGAGTGGTGCGCCGTCACGCCTTCGGGAAAGCCGGGGTGTTTCGGTGACCGTCACAGTGTGTGTCGCCGTGATCGCGAAAGCGAGCTCCGCGCAGGCAATTCGGCCAGTCACACGACCGGGGGAGAACTACCCGATATCGCCGATACGACGAAACATGTTGCGCAACAACATCTATTGTCGACCGGTGGAGTGTGGGGGAGAAGTCCCCATGGCCACGGAGTGTCGGATGGTCATGCTATCGATGGGCGGAATCACGTTGTGGCGGGGGAGAACTCCCCATCTCGGTGGTAGCCGCGCCGGAGGGGAGAAGTCCCCATCGAGGGGAATCATGTTGGGAGAGGGGAGAACTCCCCATGGCCCCCATTCTGGTGTCAGACCCTTGTGCTACACGCGCGGAATGGTGGTGTGTGAGGGGAGAACTCCCCATACGCCGCAGCTGATCTCACACATGCAGCACCACCTTGCCCCCGGCGTGTCCGCCGGACACCAGGGCCACGGCGTCGCGTGCCTGCTCGAGCGGGAACGTCGCCGCGATCGGAACCACGAGTTCGCCGTTGCCCGCAAGCCGGATCAGGCTGGAGCGCACGGTGTCGCGGAACTCGGCGCTCTCGGGCAGGCGTCCACCCAGGGCGACGAAACCCTCCGCCGCGGCGCGGGCGGGTGCGGCGACGGTGACGACGCGGGAACGGTCGGCGACCAGCGCCAGCGACGCCCCGACCGCCTCGTCGGTGCCGACCGCGTCGAGGGCGGCGTCGATCCGATGGCCGCCGAGCATGGTGCGCAGTCGGCCGAGCAGGTCGGGCCCGTACTCGACGGGGAGGCCGCCGAAGCGGCGGACCCGCTCGGCACTCGACGGACCGCAGGTACCGATGACCCGGATGCCACGCAGGCCGGCGAGTTGCAGGACGGCCATCCCCACCGCACCGGACGCGCCGTGCAGCAGGATCAGGTCGTCACGTTCGGCGCGCGCGGCACGCAGCAAGTCGGCGGCGGTGGTTCCGGCCAGCAGCAGACCCGCGGCCTCGTCGACGCCGAGGGTGGGCGGTCGCGCGAACACCTTCTCCGCGGGCACGGTGAGTGCGGTCGCGTATCCACCCCGCACCCGGAAGGCGAGGATCTCCTCACCCACCGCACACGGACCCGAGGCGATCGCGGTGTCCGTACCGACGGCAGCGATCCGTCCGGCCACCTCGTAACCGATCGGCAGCGGGAACTCCGTCGCCGCCATCGCGTGTTTGAGATCGGCGGGATTCACCCCGGCGGCGGCGACCTCGACGGTCACCTCGCCGACGCCCGGTGGGACCACCTCGGCGTCGACGAACGCGAGGTCGTCGAGTCCGTTCGGGCCGATCGCCACCCAGCGTCGCGCGTGCATCAGGTCTTGATGCCGTAACGATCGGTCATCGCCGCCAGCGAAGGGAACTTCTCACCGGAGGCCTGGAACCGCCACTTGCCGTTCTCGACGACCAGGGTGGCGTAGACGACGGCCGCGGCATCCCGATGCCCGGCACTGAGCGAGTACTCCGCGACGCTGCCGCAGGCGCTGTCGTCGACGGTGATGACGGCGTCGGCCACCTGGCCGAATCCGGCCAGCCCGTCGTAGACGGTCACCGCGATCACCACCGAGCGGGCCTGCGGTGGCAGCTCGGTGGTGTCGATGACGAGGGTCTCCGAGCGCACCCCGTCGGTGCCACCGGTCAGTCGGACGGCCTGCTCGGGGGAGGAGAGATTGTTGAAGAACACGAAGTAGTCATCGGAGATCACCTGCCCGTCACCACCGAGGACGAATGCGGTCAGGTCGAGGTCGAGCCGATCGTCGGCGGTGTGCTCGGCATCCCAGTCCAGGGCGGCGACGACCACGGCCAGGCGGTCGGGCGTTTTTGTCGGCATCGAAGTCCTCGTGGGGTCGCAGGGTCAGGGATGGTTGATCAGTGATCAGCCGCGGAACGGGTCGGGTGGGGGCGGTGTGTACGGCGAGGCGTAGTGACGGGATGGCGGCACCCACAGCAGCACCGTCGCCGCGACGCCGACCACCACGATGGCGATGGTGATCGGTCCACCGAGCAGCCCGAACAGCGAGAACGCCGCCAACACCAGGGCGGCGAATCGTGGCCACGACCTTGCGCTCCACGCCGCGTACGCGAACGCGAGATAGGTCGCGACGAACGCCAGTCCGAGGAGGGCGGCGAGCACGATGGCCCACGTCTGCCCGGTGTCGATCCAGTCGCCGGCCCAGGCGGTGGTGTCGGTGGGATCGGCGAGTGAGGCGGCGTCGACGGCACGGTCGACGCGGGCGATCGCGATCGACCCCGCCACCACCTGCACCACCACCAGAACGGCAGCCAGCACCAGGAGCGCGGTGGCCGCGACGACGGTCGGTGGACGGGTGAGTCGTGGCCGGACGGCGGGTGGCGACGCGGTGGGCGGCGGCTGCCCATAGGGATTGGCGGCGTAGGGATTGCCGGTAGCGGGATTGGCGGCGTAGGGATTGGGGTCGGCCGGATACGGCGGCGGTGCGAACGGATTGTGTCCGGCGGCACCCGGCTGCGGGGTGCTCGGCCACGGCGCACCCGGCTGCGGCATGCCGGACTGTGTGAAACCCTGCTGCGGCGCGGCCGGATACCCGGTGCCGCGGTGCTCGGGTGGCGGTTCGCCGAACGGGTTCGGGTACATCACTCACTCCTGCAGGACGTTGCGGTCGGCGAGCACCCAACGGATCGGATCCATGCAGCGGAACGGCGAGATCCCGTTGCGGTGCAGTCGTTCTCCCTCGGGGGACTCGCCGAGTGCGGACACCGCGAAGAACCGGTTGTGATACTGCTGACCGGTGACCGGATTGGTCATGTTCAGCAGCAACGGCCCGGCGTGCAGGCGTTGCAGCAGACTGCGCACCTCGGCGTCGAGCAACTGTCCGTCGACCTCGTCGTAGCGTCGGTTGACCAATCCCGGATCGCGGTTGAACGCCGCACCCGCATGTCCCATGACGCGACCCCACGCGCTTCGGCGCACATTCGACAGTGCTTGCAGCGCATCGAATTTCGACAGGATCACACCCAGTCTCGGATTGCCGCCGGAGATCAGGCGCATCACCACGCGCAGCACCTCGCGCGGATCACCACCGACCCGCGCGGTGTCCGGGATGAGGTCGCGGAGCTGATCGGAGACGTCCTCCACCCGCAGCGGATCGAAGAGGAACAGCACCGCGTCGGCGCGGGCGAAGAACTCCCACGCGCGTCCACCCACCTTGGCCTCCTCGAGGTCCTCGCCCGCGACGTCGCGGATCACCAGGAAGCGGTTGACGCCGTCCCACATGCCGAGGCTGAAGACGAGCGGGTGATGTGCCTGCGACGCGGCGCTCGGCGTGGCCTGCACGATGCCGCGTTCGACGAACAGTGGTGTCTCGTAGATGGATTCGTACCGCGAGGCGGTCAGTTCGTCGGCCGGGATGACCTCGTGGTTGAACCGCTCGGCGTACTGCTGCAACTGTTTGATGAGCACCGCGATGAACACGGTCTTGCCGGTGTAGCGGGCCCCGGCCATCGCGATGCAGGTCGCATCACCCCACCGCCACAGCGGCGGCAGCGTGTAATGGCAGGTGGGACAGACCTCGACGTGGACGGCCGGGTCGTAGCCGGCGGGGGCCCAGTCGGCGGCGCCACCCAGCGGGCGGTCGGCGCTGTGGATGACCCCGGTGGTGGTGTCCACACCGGCATAGGCCGACGCGGTCGGGTTGTGCGACACCGACTCCGGGGTCGCCTCCGTCCACGACACCCGGTCGTGGGGCAGCGGATTGAAGCAGCGCGGGCACTTGGTGCCGACGTATCCCGTCGTCATCGGCGTGCACCGACCAGTCCGGTCGGCGCCAGCAGCCCCGACACGATGGCGCTGAGCTGTTCGGTGTCGGCGGCCAGGGCGGCACGCGGGTCCTGACCGGCCGGCGGGGGCGGGAACAGTGCGCCGGTGAAACCGGCGCGGGTGACGGCCGAGTGCGCCGCGGACAGCACCAGTGTCGCCGTCGACGCCGAGGGCGATGTGGCTGCCGCCGCCGCGGTGGTGCCGTCGGTGACGACGATCGTCAGCGAGCGTGACGCGTCCGGCAGCGGGTGTGCCGGTTCGACGGGGGTGACGAAACCGTATCCACGGGCCGGGGGACGGGCCAGGAAGTCACCGAGCCGGGCCGGTTCGATGTCGGTGACGTCACCGCCGGCAAACGCACACGACACCGCCGCCCCTTCGCCGATCACCGCGGCGATTCCGGCGATGACCTCCCCGGATGCCGCCACCACACCGTCGGCGAACAGCCGTGCCATCGAGGCGGAGGTGTCGATGACGCAGCGCACGCTGTGGGTGTCGGTCTCGGCGATCTGATCGGCACGCAGCACCGCGCGGCACGCCACCCGCGCACTCGCGGCCAAAGGCGGCAGCGGTGCGTCGGGGACCGCCAGACGTGTCCGCACGACCAGCGAATCCGCACCGCCCGGGGCGACCGTCGCCAGCTCGATGAAGCTCATCCCCGACACGTCGCGCGGCGTCAACTGGGCGACGTCGGCGGAGAGATCGTCGAGGTTGTCGGGGCCGAAGGACACATGCAGCACGGTGCCCGGATCGAATCGGGAGAGCCCGGTCTCGGGGACGGCGACGATGGTGACCTCACCGTCCACCCGCGGCAGGATCAGCAGACCACCGGACTGCTGGATGACGCGGGGTGCCTGCCCGTCGGCCGACCGGGCGGCCAGCCGGGCACTGAGCACCGAGCCACCCGCCGTGGCCATGCGGACCGCGAGGGGTCGCCGCGGCAGCGACGCCGAGGCCTTGCCGTCGAGCACGTAGGTGGTCATCTCATCGGTCCTCTCGGGTGAAGCGACCGATCATCGACCGGCCGGACGACGGATCGGAGTTGTTCAGGTGCAACGCTTTTGCCCAGTCCTTGGCGCGTGACTCGTACTCGTCGAAGAAATCCTGGGCATCGGCCGCGGTGCCGGTGGCCACGATCGGCCACGCCGCGTCGCGCAGTTCGATCGGGGTGGTCGGGCCCGGGTACCGGTTCTCCTCGAGCGCCCATTCCAGCAGCCGGTCCGACCATCGGGTGCCGTCGCGGTGGAGACGGTCGAGGATCACCGGTTCCGGTCGCAGGGAGTCGAATCGGGCGACGAACGATCGCGCGGCCACCCAGCCGAGATCGAGGAATCCGCGTTGGGCGACGATCCGCAGCGTCGATTCCAGGCCACCCGGCGACCGCGGCGGCTGATTGGTCAGGCGCGCGGTCACCGTGGGGTCGGTGGCGAACGACACCCGGCGCGACTGCGCGGCGACGATACCGGCGTAGAGCATGGTGACCAGATCCTCGGCGAGCCGATAGTCCCAGCCCGTCGGATCGGCGAGGCAGGCCGCCACCTCGTCGTCGAAAAGGGCCGGTGTCTGCGGCCACTGCCGCGGATCGCGCGCGGCCAGACGCAACCGCGACGCGGCCACCAACGCGCGCAACCCGGGATCGTCGTCCGCGTTCTGCCCGTGGGCCAGGTCGGCGAGCAGTCCCATGTCCGGCGGCTCGTAGAAGACCGCGGCATGCAGCATCGCCGGTGACGTCCGGTTCGGCTCCCGGGCGGCCCACGCCAGCATCGACGCGGCGTCGGGCCGATGCCGGGAGATCAGCGTGTCGGTGAGGTCGCGGCAGGCGGCGTCGTCGAGTTCCGGGTCCGACAGCGCGAATTCGACGGCCTCGGTCACCGCGGCGCGGCGTTGATCGGGGCTCATCGGTAGGGCGCTGCCCTGCAACGTCGACGCCACCGCGATCGGGTACAGCGTCAGGTCGGCGGCCGACGGGTTGGCCGGCGGCGGCAGCGGGGCGCCGCTCCCGTCGTCGTAGAACCACGCCCACGCCGGACCGTCGAACCGTTCCAGCACCTCCCGAGGCCACCGCAGCAACGCCGGGCGCAGCAGTTCGGCGCGGATGACCGGTGAGATCGCCTTGGTGTCTTGCAGATTGGCGGGTCGATGGCCGGACCACACGATCGAGATGTCGATCGCCTCCCATGCGCGGGTGAGGTCGGCGAGGACGCCGGTGAACCCCGCGTCGCGTCGACCCAGGCGATACAGGATCACGGTCAGGCGGATGATCAGGGCGGCGTGGCGTACCGGGTCGGACTCCGTCGACGCCACGAAGTGGCCGATCCGTTCGGAGATCACCTCGCGCAGTGCGCCCAGATCGACCGAGCCGACCGACGGAATGGTGTTGAGCGGCTGATTCTCCAGCCACTGCTGGTCATGCAGCACCGCGGTGAGGAACCGGGTGGCCGCGACCGCGGTGTCCTGCCGTTGCCGCACCAGACGCTGCAGCGGATGGAAGGTGTCGGCCGGAGTCAGCGGATGACGCGCATACGCACGTCCCAGAAGTTCACCGGCCCAAGCGATCTGCTCGACGCCGGCGGGTGCCTCGAAGGCGACGACGTGCAGGGCGTCGTCGTGGAACTCCGCCAACTGGGGATGTTCGGCGACGGCGACCGCCAGCGGCCAGGCGGGCACCATGGCGGGATCGGTGACGTCGGCGGCCACCCGATCACGCCGATCGAGGACGGCGAGCGCGACGTCGGGATCCTCGAGGATGCCCTCGACGAAGGACGACAGCGCCGACGCCTCCACCTCCCCTCGGGCGACCCGATGCGATTCGCCGGGCATGGCGAGCCCGGGGATCTCGGCGGCGTCGATGACGATGGCGCCGGGAAAGCGGGTGCGTTCGTCGACGCTGTCGGCGGGCACCGCGATCAGGTGATGCCCGCGATCGATGTCGATGGCCACCTGATCGGATCGGTCGTGGGTGGTCCAGGAGAGCCGGTGCGTCGCTGCCAGCGGCAGGAAGTGCGACACCGCCGCGATCCACGACGCGGACTCCTCATGCGAGCGGGTCAGCAGCACCACCGACGACGAGGTGGCCAGCGCCTCCACCACGGCGTCGAGCAACACCCGGAACACGCCCTGCCGGTCGGTGTGCAGGTCGGTGAGGAAGTCGATGGCCGCGCGGGCCGACATGGCCGGATTGGCCTGCGGCAGCTCGGCACCGGGCAGGGCGGCCGCGGCGACCTCGGCCGGACCATAGGGCCGCAACCAGTCCGGTGACCCCCACAGCGCGATCGGCCGATACGTCATGTCGGTGGGCGTGGCCCGGTCGACGGCCATGTGCGCGAACACATTTCCCGGTCGACCAGACGCATCCGGTCCCGCCGCGACGGTATGCCAGAAGGCGCCGAGCCCCTCCACCCGCCCGTAACTCAGCCGGGCCGGACGGGCGGCGATCTGCTCGGCGGTCGGGAAGTCGGGCAGGCGGGGTTCGAGATCGAAGCGGGTCACCACCCGCCCGACCAGCGCGTCGCGTTCGGTGTCGTCGAGATCGCCGGCGATCTGCTTGACCTGCCACCCGCCGCGTCCGGCACCGTCGTCGAAGGAGGTGTAGATCAGTTGCGCACTGCGCGATCGTGCGGGGGAGAACGGTTCGGTCATACCGGTTCTCCCGGCGGCAGTGGCGGCTGGAAGCGCATCAGCTGGGTCAGGGCCGGATCATGTACTGCCATCGCCGGTGTCACCTCGCCGGCCTCGTGGACGAACAGCCGGATGAAGGCATACGTGTCGCCGAGGTCGACGGTGTACTCGGTGGGGTGGGTGCCGTGCGGGATGCGCGGCAGGTCGCAGTGCGGCAGTGACTGCCCCCGATGGTGGAACTGCAGGATCTGTCCGTCCCGCGAATCCAGCGGCAGCCGTTGCGGATTGGCGACCAGCACCAGTGCCGGAGGGTTGGCGATCTCGGTGTAGGACCGCATCACCAGACGCAGCACGCGCGACATCGGATTCGGGGTGGCGACCGCGTCGAACCAGTAGAACACCCGCGCCAGCCCCGGATAGTCCAGGGTGGCGATCTCCCCGCGGATCTGTTCACCCCTCGAATAGGCCACGGGCACAAGGCATACCGTACAACCGTTGCCGGGCAGCGCCTGCGGCAGGATGATGGCGCCGTCACGCCGATGGGTGGACGCGGTCACCTCGGCGAAGCTCTGCGGCTGCGCGCAGATCTGTTCCGGGGGCAGCGTTTTCGGCCCGACGAAGACCTGCACCGCGGCGGCGCCGACCGGCCACCCGAAGGTGATGAGTTCGGTGTTGAACCGCTCGACGATCCGCGGCTCGATCACCGCGGGCAGCGGGCGTGTCTGCACCTGGGTGGTGCCGATCCGGACCCGGCCGTTGAAGGTGGTCACCGGCGTGAGATAGGCCCGTTCCCAGGTGGGTGGCCACAACACCCCGGTGATCTGCGAGGTCTCGGGATCGAGTGCGGTCACCGGGTCCTTGATGCGGGTCTCCTCGGTGAATCCCTGCACGGTGATCGCGGATTCGTCGCGGTCCTCGTTCTCCAGGCCGGCCGGCGGCGGCGCGGGGAAACGGTGGATGCGGACCTGCTGCCCCTCCTTCGGGGTGGTCCACCGCAGATTGAACGTGCTGCCGGATTCGGCCATCTCGACCGCGAGGTCGGTGATCGGCACGAGATCCACCGACACCAGGATGTCCTTCTTGATGGCGCGGGACAGGCGCGCGGACTCGTTGACCATCACCTCGGCCTGCACCGAGTACAGGAATCGTTTGCCGCGCGGGACGGCGGCGTCGACGAACCCGGTCAGATTGGCCTGGTCGGTGAGGATCTGGTTGCTCGGACTGGCGGTCGGGGGTCCGCCGCCGTCGAGTGGGATCCGGAAGATCCGCACGCTGCGGGTGCCCGGGAACACCTCCCACTCGCCGATCACCCGTCCCGACTCCTCGGACAACCGCATCTTGTCGACCGGGCTGACCTCCTCGCCGCCGGCCCACTGAATCGGTTGCGCCGCACGGGCACTCGCCTCGTCGGCGCCGACGTGCACCCACACCTGATAGATGCGTACCGCGGAGCTGAGGAACCGGCCGTCGGTGTGCGACGGGGTGGTCGTGACGTCGAGCAGTTCGCCGGATTCGGGCTTGTAGGGAGCGACGTCATCGCTGGACACCACGCGGTACAGGACCATCTCGCCGGCAGCGGCGGGCCAGTCGTCCCAGGTCAGCCGCACCGCGTCGCCGACCGGTGCCACGGTGATGCGACCCGGCTGGACGTCGGTCTCCGGGTAGTCATAGACCGCGAAATCGTCGTGTGACCAGGTGCGGCCCGGCGCCATCGGGGGTGGCGCCATCGGGGGCGGCGGCGCCGGGGTGACGGAGGGCGACGCGGCGTCCGCCGGGGGTGCGGTGCTCGCGGGCCGCGAACTCGGAGCCGGCTCCGGGGTGGGTGGGGTCGGGGTGCTCCACTCGGGTGTCGATGCCTGCGGCGGTGCGGGCGGCGCCGTCGTGGATGCCGGTGGCGTGGCCGCCGCGGCCGGCGCCTGCGAGGCCTCACCCTTGAACCCGGCGATCACCTGCGCGATCTCGAGGGCGAGTGCTCCGGCGGCCGGTCCGGTGAGCCGGCCCTGGATGCGGGCGGCATCGGTCCAGCCGAGTTCGGCGAGCTTGCGCAGGGTGACGTCGCGGATCGTGTCGGCACCCTCGACGCCGCGCGCGATCTGCTCAGTGCGCCATTCGAAGAGCAGGGCGGTGAGCCGGGCGAGCGGGTCGTCGGCGGCAGCACTGTCGGCATGGGCCCCACTCGCGGGCTCCGTGGCCGGGGTCGTCGGCGGCTCGTCGTCGGGCACATCGGGTGCCCGGCGCAACCGGTCGGGCAGATGCGCGACGGCGATCTGCGGGCGGACGCCGAGGGCGACCTGATCGAGGAGGTGCTGGATCGTCGGTGCCCACCCGGCCTCCACCGGGGTCAACGCCGCCGTCGACCAGCCCTGTGGGTCGCGGGAGATCTCCACCAGGCGGGACGGTCCGACGGTCGGGAATCGTTGCGCGACGGTCCAGTCCGACCACAGGCGCAGGACGTCGAGGTAATCCTCGGGAGTTGCCGGCGTCATCAGAACTCGAATCCTCGTCCGAGGTCGGGTGCGCGGTACTCCTGCGGCTCGGTGGCCGGTAGAGGTGCGGTGGTCCCGCCCGCGGCGCGGTCGGTGAAGTCCGGGGCGGTGGTGGTCTGCGGCGTCCATTCGGTGTCCACCCGGGCGCTGCGGTCGGCTGTGGTCACCAGATTGTCCACGGCGAAGGCGTCACTGAGTTGGGTTGCCGCACAGATGATGCCGAGGCCGTGCAGCCGGGGACGACGGTAGTCGGTGACGACCTTCGCCACCGACGACATGACGGCACCGTCGGTGAGCAGGGTGTCGGGGAACGAACCCTCGGGTGCGGTTTGCTGGTCGAGTCCGCCGAGGAATTCCCCGATGCTGGTCTCGGCGCCGCCCACCGGGGCGACGACCGCCAGGAGCCGCGGCACCAGACCACTCATCGGACCGGCCAGCCGCTCGAGGGCCTGACGCCACACGACGTCGGCACCCGAGGAGGTGACCGTGCCGGTGTACATCTCGCCGGAGAACTGATCGAGGCGAGACCCGGAGAAACGTCCCCGCTCCGACCACAGGACCGACGATCCGACGGTGGTGTCGCGTGCGCCGGGCTGCGGTGGTGCGGCCCGCAGGATGAGTTCCTCCCACGATCGGGTGAGCCAGCCAGGGTGGAAGAGGTCGCGTTTGAGGTAGCCGGCGGTGGTCCCGACCTCGGTGGCGGCCGGCCGGGCGACGCCGACCTGCGTCGACATCGGCATGCCGTTCGAGATGTGGAGCACTTCGGCGCTGCGGTGCATGTCCGGTCCCAGCGGCGCGGCCAGGAAGCTGCCGATGATGCGGCTCCACGACAGGAACTGCCCGTAGGCCTGGGACAGGCGGCGCAGATCCTGGAAGGCCGACAGCAGATTCTGGTGATCGACCTCGTATTCGGCGATCACCGACCGACGTTGATGCAGCAGGGCGAACAATCGTCGTTGGGTACTGATGAACGCCACGCCGAGGGCGAGCAGCAGCAACAGCAGGCTGCCGACGACGACGATCAGCGCGACCCACCAGACGACGATGTGATCGATCGCGAACCAGACGAACACTCCGGTCAGCAGGATCCAGATCACCGCGGCCACCTGGATCCAGCGGGCCAGGCCCAGGTTCTTCGAACCCGGGTCCGGCGGCAGCTGGGCGTTGCGCAGCTTCTCCAGCAACTGCTGGACCTCGGCGTAGCAGCCGCGGAAGGAGTCGGCGAGGGTATTGCCCACGGCCGCACCGAAACTGCGTTCGTGGTGCTGGCGCCACTCGTTGAGCGACGACAGCGTGGAGCCGGCCGCCAGCCCGTGGTTGGGGTCGCGTTGCAGGTCGGCGAGACGGAACTGCAGATCGTGGACGCCGAGGGCGTCGACGGCGTCGACCCCGTCGGTCTCCGCGGCCGCACCGATGACGCCCGGGATGTCGGTGAAACGTTCGGTGGGTCCGGGCATGACGGCGGCGGCCTCACGGATCACGCCGCGCGCCGCCCCCACCTGCACCGGCGGCAGATCCGAGGAGCGGTTGCCCGCGTCGGCAAGGGTGAGAGCGGATTTCGCGTAGTCCTGCCACAGTCCGGACAGGTCGGTGCCGGCGTCGTGGACCGGTGCGGGCCCGGCCAGCAGGCCCCGCAGGTGATCCGACGCGGCGCCGATGTCGGCCCAGCCGGCGTGTTGTCCGTTGGCGCGGCGACCCCGCACCACCACCTCGTAGGCGGCCGGTGCCTGGGTGAACACCGCCTGCTGGACGCCGATCGCCACCCGGCTCGCCACGCCGCCGGCGATCTTGTTGTACCAGGACGACGGCGCCAGTCGCAGTGACGCCCACAGGAATCCGAAGAACATCTTGATCGCCGCCCAGGGGCCGGTGACCTCCACCGACTGCGCCTGATAGCTCAGCCGGGGTCCGCGCAGCACCGCACCGTACTTGTGCCACAGGGCCGAGGCCATCGTGGTGCCGGCCAGACCGGTGTCCTGCAGGTACACCACCTGGGCCCGTTGATCACTCGGCAGCGGCAGGTGCCCGTCCTGGCTGAGCAGCTCGGTGCGCAGGGTGTTCTCGATGTCGGCGGTCTCGAGTTTGCGGTAGTACGAGCGTGCCAGTCGCACCACCTGGCCGGGCAGGACCGGGGCGTCGTCGAGCGGGGTGTGTTCGATACCCGACCACAGTCCGGTCAGCCCGGCGACGGCCGGTCCGCAGAACCGTCCGAAGTCGGTCGCGGTGGGCTCGGCGGGAATCGGGACGCGGCCGAATCCCGGTGCGCGGGAATCCTCCGGTGAGATCACCACGTTGTGCCAGCCCTCGACGGCCAGCGCCGACAGCGGACCGTCGATGCCCTCGGAGCCGGTGAGTAACGCCCGGATCCGGATGATCGTGGTGGCGCCGGTCGCCGACGCCAGCGTCGAGCCGACACTCAGTTCGGCGCCGATCGACAGGCGTGGCGCGTCGTCGGCGACCGGGACGATCGAGCAGATCCGCAGGGCCGTGATGCGGCGGTTGGTGACGAGTTCGGTCAGCGCGACGTCGCGGGCGGCACCGGCGGCCACCAGCATCACCGCCTGCGGCGGATGCTCGGCGACCGGGTCGGTGATCCAGGCGAACTCGTCGACGAGGCCGGCCGCCGACAGGTCGGTGAGTGCGGCGAGCACACCGTCGGCGGGGCCGCTCGGTGCAACGAACACGGTCAGTGTGGCCATCAGAAGACACTCCCCGAACCCGATCCGAAGTCCATATGTGGTGGTGTCCAATCGTCTTCGCGTACCGACGCCGGTGTCTGCGGTCCCGGCGTGGACACCGGGCGTGCGGCGGCGGCCGCCGCGGCCGGCACCAGATCCAGCAATTGGCTTGCCGCCCAATACACATCGGCGGCGAGGTCGCGGAAGAACGGGGTCTTCGACGCCTGCGCCCGGACGGTGATCATCGAGAACACACCGCCGCCGGGTGCCGGCGGATGTCCGTCGACCGCCCCGTCGCCGGGCTTCATGAAGTGGGTGCCGACGAACTGCCGGTAATCGGTGAGGTAGGCGGTGAGCCGTTCGGCGCGGGCGTCGACGGAGGTCTCGGGGCCGGTGTCGGCGATCACCGACGCGACGCCGGTGCCGGCATCCCCGGTGCGCAGCCAGTCGATCATGTGCAGGCGACCGGCCAGCTGATCCTGCTCGAGCCCGGATGTCGTGTTCTGCTGGGCACCGTCGTAGATGCGCCGCAATGCCCGATACGGATGCATCGAACTCATCGCCGGTGGCTGGTGACTGTTGGCGATCGCCAGCAGTACCGACTCGAGGATGGCCGGCAGCCAGTCGTAGTCGGCGAGGAATTCCGACGGTGGCGTGAGCAGTTGCGCCGGGAACGGCAGCCACCGCTTGGTCTCGTCGTCCCAGACGCGGGCACCCTGCGTGTACGGCGCGTCGGGGACGCTGACGTAGCCGAGGCTGCGGCCGAGGATCCAGCCGCCGACCATCGCACGGCGTTCGTCGATGTGCATCGGCAGGCTCGCGGCGAGGGGGCGGGCACGGCGGTAGGTCCAGAAGGCCTTGCGTTCGGCGGCCGAGGCCTCCAACCACTGCCGTGACGCCGGTTCGATCACCGAGTCATAGGCCAGCGGAGAGTAATTGGGGTATGACCCGAAGATGTCGATGCGTTTGATGTTCGCCTCGTCCGACAGCGCGTTGGTGAAGGCGCCGACGCTGTTCTTGTCGACCCGCATCTGCTGATTCAGCGAGGTCGAGAGGTCGTCGGCGACGGCGAGACTGTGGAAGGGCACCGCGGAGAACTTGTAGCGGTACATCATCTCCGAGACCCCGTGAATGGCCTGCATCGCATTCTCGTTGACGCTGGCCAGCGGCCGCGCCAGGCTCACCGCCTCGCCGAAGCGAAGCAGCAGATCCTTACGGCGCGAGGCCAATTCGGATTCGGCGACCTGCAGATCCCCGCTGGTGCGTCCGGTCACATACTCGCGCAACGACACCGAGCAGAACCGGTCGAAGGCCTCACCCGGGCGTGCGATGAATTCGCGCGCCCGGGAGAGCAATTCGGCCGGACGGAGATGGACGTCGAAGGCGGCGGGGGAGGCGATGAGGGTTTCGCCGCTCTCCGGGTGCCGCGGGAACGCCCGCGAGACCCACGCCGCGGTGCGTTCCACCGTCGGTTGCCGTTCACCGGGTGGGCGGGTCCCGCCGACCGTCGGCCACGATCCGGTGATGACGTGTCCGGCGGCGCGGGCGACGGCGAGCCGGAACGAGTGGGGGTCGGCGGTGGCCGCTCCCACCGAGCTGGGCAGGTCGATCTCATAGCGCTGCTTGAACTCTCCGGACCGGGTGAGCATCACCTCGTTGTCGGCCTCGGAGAAGCGGGCGGCCACGCGCTCGTCGGAATCGGCGGGCCAGGCGGCGTACTCGGTGGTCTGCAGATGCGCCAGGCCGGTCTCGCGCCGCGGGGCGGCGGCCGCCTGACGCAGCAGGGTCTGCGCCTCGTTGAGCGCGGTGAGCAGCGGATCGAAGATCTCGCCGACGATGGCTCCGGCCGCGTTGGAGATCTGGTAGGCCAGCATCGCGTAGATCTGACGTTCCACCTGGGGACGCAACCCGCTGAAGACCTGCTCGCTGACCGCGGCGGTGTTGGCCAGGGTTCCCTTGAGCGAGGCCAGGGTTCGCGTCGCCTCCGGTCCGGGTTCGACGACGTCGCCGGGGGCGTACCCGGAAAGCTGCCCGGCCTCGGGCAGGATGATGTCGCTCATCAGGCGGGCGACCCGCTTGACCAGGCCGGTCGCGTAGGGCAGGCCGATCTGCGCGAGGGCGTCGGTGGTCACCTGCTGCAGGGCACCCGCGAAGTACTGATGCCAGCTGTAGGCCACCGCGTAGGCGGTGTTGCCGGCCTCGCCCTTGATGGATTCGCGTTGTTCGCCGAGCACCCGGTACACCGAGGCGGCCCACTGATCGCCGTTGACACCGGGGCTCTGATCGATCCGTGGGCGCACCGTCTTGTTGATGATGCCGGTGGCGTGCGCACCGACCTGCTGGGCGGGCAGCACCGTCGAGCCGAGCCACTGCCCGACCGGTTCGGTGCCGGGCAGGCCCAGACGCCGGCAGATGTTCTCCCACTGGTTGTCCAGGATCGAGTTGACCTGCTCCTCGTCGGAGGCGTCGTTACCGGGTTGCAGATGCCCGTGCAGCAGTTTGTCGGCGCTGGCCCGGGCCACCCGCTGCGCGGCGTACTCGGCGTAGCGGTCACGTCCCATGCTCAGGCTCGCGTAACCGAAAGTGCCCCACGGGATGTTGTTCCACTGCCGGTTACCCCAGCCGAGGAACTCCAGCGATCCCTGGTCACCGACGCCGTTGGTGAGGTCCCATTCGACGAACTGCTGCAGGGCCGGACCCGACAGGGTCAGACCGGCGAGCCCGCGTCCGAGGCCGCGGTAGACGGCGTTGGGGGTGCCGTCGCCGAAGACGGTGCGTTGCGCGCCGACGTAGCGGCCCACCGGGAAGACCCGCGCGAACGGGATGCGCTCGCCCTGGCCACGTTCGTAACCGAGTGCACGTAGCAGCGCAACATCGGATTCGCGGGCCGAACCCGTCTGCGCGGCAACGATTTCGCCGAGCATGGCCAGGGCGTTGGCGCGGGTGCCGGTGACCGCGGAGGCCGGCAGCGATTCGAAGATGTCCGGGGTCACCATGAACACCGCCATCAGGCGCGGGTCGACGCCCTGTACGAGGGTGAGGATGCGGCAGATGTCGAGGGCCATCGACGCACCGGCGCCGCCGGCCATCGACGACACGACGAGCACCAGCGGTTGATCGTCGGGGCTGTAGGCCCCGGCCCCCGGGATCGACAGCGACCGCATCTCGCTGTCGGTGGAGTTGAGATAGAGAGTGTCCCAAGCCTTTTGGAGGGCATCACGGACCTGTCCGACGCGGCTGAGGGTGATCATCCGGCCGAGCGCGCGGTACTGGCCGGCGCCGGTGGACAGCGGCGTGTACACCGATTCGGGGTCGCGGGGTGCCCAGGTGGCGATGGTGTCGATCGCCTGGTTGGTGGCCAGTCGTTGGGTGAGTGCGTTGTCGAGGACCTTGTAGCTGTCGCTTTCGGGTCCGGTGCCGACGTAGGTGCCGCCCTGGTCGCGGACACTGCCGACGCCCTCCACCGACGACGGTGACGTCGGCACGTCGAGGTGGACGAACTGCCAGCCGGCGGGGAGGCGGCTGATCCCGTGACCGGCGAGGTCGGAGCGCAGCTGGTCCATCATGTAGGCCAGCGCCGCGCCGCCGGAACCGCCGCATCCGACGATCAACAGTCGCTTCATGTGAGTGGTGTCCTTACCTCGGTGACAAACGGTTCAGGGGACAACGATCAGGGGGATGCTCAGGGTTGGAACGGGTTGCCGGGGCGGCCGGTTCCGGACGGCCCCGGTCCGAACGGACCCGACGGTCCCTGTTGCGGTGGGCCCGCCGAGCCGGGACCGAAGGGATTGTTCGGTGCCGGATGCCCCTGCCCCGGATGTCCCTGCCCCGGATATGCCTGGCCCGGCGGTCGCGGCGCGGCCTGCGTCGGTGGCGCATAACCCGGTCCGGCCTGAGTCGGCGGGGCGTAACCCTGCCCCGGCGGCTGAGCACCGCCCGACGCGCCGAACGGGTTGCCCTGGGTGGGTCCGCCGCCCGGGGGAGCTCCGCCACCACCGAACGGGTTGACGTCGGGACCCGAACTCGGTGGCGGGGCGTCGTCGCCGAGTCGTTCGAGGGCCTTGGCCCGCAGGCGCGGCAGCACCGTCGGCACCGACTCGTTGACCTCACGGACCAGCTGATCGATGCGACTGCGGTCGGCGTCCCCGCCGACGAGCATGACGAGGGTCGCCGACTGCTCCGGACCCCGCGGATCGTGCAGTATGAACCACGAATTGTGGACCGCGAGAGGCAGTCTCGCGTCCGGGGTCTTGCCCCACCACTGGGCGGCCTTGCCCGCGGCGCCGGCCATCCCGGGTGCGGACGCGGTGACGAATCCGGCGCCGAACGGCGACTTGCCGATCCGGGTGCGCAGCACCACGCCCCCGAGGTCGATCCGGCGGGCCGGTCCGTCGAGTCCGGGGACGAGCCGCACGAAGTCGGTGTCGCCGACCGCGAACGGGGCCCCGTTCTCCCGGACCACGGTGGTGCCGTTGAGGCGGATGCGGAACTGCTCGGCGCGCAACGCATGTCCGGGGATCCGCGCGGTGAACCACTTGGCCAGATAGAGCAGCAGCAGCGGGATCAGCGGCCCGAGAATGAGGGCGATGACGAGCGTGACGATGAAGTTGGTGGTGTTCAACGGTTTCTGCAGTGCCACCGTGAAAGGCACCTCCACCGGGAGCGGTTCACCCGAGCCGTCCTTGGGGGCGACCATCACGATCACCGTGCCGTTGGCGGTGCCGTTGACGGCGTTCGGCGCGGTCAGGGTCAGATCCAGGTTGCCGGTCTGGCCCTCGTCGACCTTCACGCACGCGTCCTGCGCGGACGCGTTCGCGCCCACGGTGAGGGTGCCGGCGTCGTCCGGGGTGGCCAGGAACTTCGGCGGCTGGGAGGCATTAAGCCACACGCATCCGGGTCCGGTGATCGACAGTGCCGCGGTGCCGCTGCCGGCCCCGGTGATGGTGCCGAAGTCGACGCGGCCGGCGATGGTCGGGTAGCCGACCGGCGGGCTGATCACCACGGGCAGGTCCACCGTCGACGGCGACAGTTCGGTGCCGGGCACGGTGCGTCCGGTGGAGTCCCGCGCCGACGCGGTGGTGACGGCCAGGGTCATCCGCAGGGTGGCCCGCCCGGGGTCGACACCGTCAAGGTTCAGGCGCTGCGGTGCGGTGATCTTGTCCTTGCCGACGTTGGCCGCGATCGGGATCTCCTTGCCCGATGCGGTGACCAGTGTCGTCGTCAGAGCGGCGGTGCCGGGCAGGCCGGCGGCGTCGACGGGATTGCCGGCGGTGTTCTGGATGGCGAAGGACATCGGGATGTCGGTGTCACCGGAGTGCAGGGTGGTGGTGTCCTCGCCGGTCCACACCGGGCGCAGATCGCCGGTGATGTGGATGCTCGAGCGGGTGCGGGCGGCCTCGTCGCTGTCGGCGAGGAAGACCAGGGCCCACACGCCGGTCCACAGTTGCGCCGACGAGTTCGACATCTGGATCGACACCGACTTGTCGGACGGGAACCGGTAGTCGATCTTCACCCCGCCCTGCGTGACGCTGTTCGGCGACGACGGCTGCATACGGATCTCGCTGCCGTTCGGCGCGATCAGCACCGGCACCAGACCTGACCGGTCGGCGGCGGCGAGGATGCTCACCGAACCGACCGCACTGTCGAGGACGAAGCGGTGTTTTGCCTGTTCACAGACCCGCACCACACACGCGCCGGTCTCCTGGGTGAGCGGTGGCTGGCCGGGCGTGGACAGGTTGTCGAAGGCGAACAGCAGGTCGTCGATGTTGGACGCGGGATAGAAATCACCGGGCACCGGTTCGCGGATGTCACCGCAGGGTCCGGTCGAGGTGGGTTCACCGGTGGCGATCGACTTCAGCAGGTCGAAGTTCGGTTGCTGTCCCTCGTTGGCCGACAGCCCGATCGCGATCGTGACGATGCCTGACGACCGGAGCTGATCGGCGAGGCCGCCGGAGCGGCAGATGCTCTGCTGGGCCGATGCGATCATCGCGGTGCGGTCGGCCTCGGTGTCCAGTGACTGTCCCGGCGCGTAGGGTTTGGTGACGCCGGACCGCGGGGTGAAGTCGAGCTCACCGTCGGTGAACCAGGCGATCATCTGGCAGCCCTGCACGTTCGCGTCGGCGGGCCGCTTCTGCGCGAGGGTCTGCCGGGCGCCGTCGAGGGCGAGCCAGTAGTCGGTGTCCTGCCCGTTGTTCGCGTTGCCCAACTGGTCGATGGCCGAGTTGACGGTGCCGACGGACGAGCCCTGAAGCTTCGTCCAGCCGAGGTAGTTGTGGTAGCTGTCGGAGAATCCGGATACGGCGATGTCGAGGTTGGCGTCGGTCGACGTCGCGAAGTCGGCCAGTTGTTCGGTGAGGTATTTCGCGGCGGTGACGCGGGCGGCCTGCGGGTCGGTCTGCTGCAGACTGCGCGACTCGTCGATGAGCAGCAGCACCTGTCCGGAATGCTGCGCGGCGAGACACGCACCGAAGCGGTTGACGCCGGCGTTGGCGTCGTCGGCGGGTGCCGCATTCGCCATGGACGGCGCGAACATCGAGGTCAGCAGCCAGGCCACCAGCACGACGATCGGGACAGTGCGGAGACGACGGCGGCGGGTGGCCGCGGTCGAGACAGTTGCGTTCACCGGCGACCCATCCAGAATGCGAATCCGAGCGCTCCGACGATGACGCCGGCCGCGACGAGCACCATCACCACGGCGTAGGCGGCGGTGATCCAGCCGGGGCGCAGGTAGATCGGTTCGGCGCGGCGAGCGGTGTCCTTGGCGATGAAGACGGCGACGACGCCGATCGCGACCGGGCCGGCCAACAGCCAGCCGATGCCGGCGATCCAGCTGCCCCAGAACACCGCGCCGACCACGATGCCGACGGCGGCGATCACGCCCGCGACGATCAGCAGAACCGTCGGTGGGCCGGCCGGCGCGGTGGAGGACGGCGTCGACGGGGCGATCGGTGCTCCCCCGGGGAGACCACCACCGCCGGCAGCGGGACCGAAGGGGGACTGACCACCGCTGGTCGGGGCCTGCCCGCCGTAGGGTGACGGGCCGCCGAACGGCGCGGCACCGCGGCCACTGGGGGGCGGCGCGCCCGGACCGCCGGGAGGGGGCCCGAACGGATTGGGGGGAGTCGACACAGCACGAATGCTGTCACACAACACCGACAATGTGCTCAGGCCGCCGCAACTTTTCCTTTGAATGGGCTACCGAGGTTGGTGGCCTGCGGGTATGGCCGGCGACGGGGCAGGGACGACTGAGAGTCGAGCGCCTCGTCAGTCCCCGACGCCACACCCGCGGAGGATGCGTTCGAGCGCATCACGCTCGGCTGCGGTGAGTGGATCGGCGCGCCACCGGGCCGGATCGTGTTCACCGACAGCGTGTTCACCGGCGGCCTCGACAGGGTCGATAGGTGATGGGGCTCAAAGAGCCGCCGCGCGCCGCGACCGGACTCTGGGGGCGTGTCTCCCATTGCCCTTTGCGGGTCTTGGCGGCTCGATTGCCCCCTGGCTGCGTTGTCGTCGGTCACAATAGCTCCGCTATTGCTCCCTCCTCCGCCTTGCCAGAGACCAATCGATTCCGCCAATCCCTCGCAGAAACAATGGGAGACACGCCCTAGAATCGTGGTCATGACCGCTGCCGCGTATCCCCAGCTGATGTCGCTGGAGCAGTGGCGTGGGCTGCCGGAGGCGCCCGAGCAGCGAGTCGAGCTTCAGGAAGGCCTGGCGATCGTTTCTCCGCGTCCCACCCCGGCACATTCCCGCGCCGCGTCTCGAGTGTGGCAGCAGTTGGCCGCGCAGCTTCCTGAAGGCTTCGAAGCGTTGCAAGAGGTCGAGGTGGTTATCGACGCGGCCACGCCGGCGACAGTGAGGATTCCTGATGTGATTGTCCGGCGTACCGATGCCGATGACTCGATGATCACTGGTGATCAGGTGGTGTTGGCCGTTGAGGTCGTCTCGCCGGGCTCGCGGCGCACCGATCACGTGATGAAGCGCAGTGAGTATGCCGACGCTGGTATCGCCCACTACTGGATCATCGACCTTGATGCCCCGATCACCTTCACCGTTCTGAGGTTGGGGCCCGAGGGATATGTCGGTGACCAGGCCAGCGGCGAGGTGACGGTGCGATCACCATTCCCGATGACGGTCGTTCTTGACGCCGGGTAGGCCCCGAGGCCGGTGGGCAGGATGCCAGGGTGAGTCCACGGACGAGGAAGTGGGAGTCGCCGCCTCGTCAGTCCCCGACGCCGCACCCGCGGAGGATGCGTTCCAGCGCATCACGTTCGGCGGCGGTCACCCATAGGTCGTAGGCGGCCTTGACCTCGATCTGCCGCGCGGCGTACGTGCATCGGTAGGCGGTGTCGGGCGGTAGCCAGGTCGCGGCGTCGCCGGCACTTTTCTGTTGGTTGACCCGGCCGATGGTGGCCTGCAGGTTCCGCGGGTCGTTCGCGAAGTCGGCCCGGCGTTCGGGGGTCAGCTGCTGGGCGCCCTTCTGCCACGCGTCGGCGAGCGCGACGACGTGGTCGATCTGCACCTCCGACGACGTCGTGGTGCCCCGGATGAATGGGACGGACGTACCGGTATACGGGTCGTGCAGGGTTCCCGACGCGACGACGCATCCGTTCGTGCCGGGTTTGAGGACGACGTCGTCGAGGTCGCGGCGCAGGATGTCGTTTCGGGTGTCGCATCCGTTGTGTCCGTCGTCGACGTTGACGTCGTCGGTCCAGGACTGTCCGAACTGCTCGCGGCTGTAGCCGGTCTTGGGCGCTCGGCCCTTCACCGGCAGTGTCTGCAGTTGGGTCCAGGCGGTGACGAGTTGCGGCGAGGCCGTACGCGACAGCGGAGCGGACGACGGAGGCGTGGACGACTCGGGCTGTGGAGACGACCCGGACTGTGCAGAACTCGTCGTCGACGGCGTCGTGGCCGCACCGCTGGCCGAGGGATTCGCGGCGGTCTCCGAGTCCGGCGTGCCCGAGGTTCCGACGAGCACGACCGCGAGAACGATGATCGCGACCAGCACGAATGCAGCGCCGCCGGCAAGCCACGGCCAGATCGGCGATCGCCGCGGACTGCCGCCGGCGGCATCGGGCGGCGGAATCGGGATTTGTGGTGGCGGTGGGCGGAACGGGTCGGTCATCGTCGCCGATTGTGCCCGACGTCGCCGACGTACCGGTGCCCGGATTCGCCGCGCCCGAATTGTCGGTGTCGGGTTCTATGGTCTCGGTCATGGGGATCAGATCGCAGGACAAGAAGGCACGGCGTGATCGGCGCAAGGCCAAGCGCCGGGGAAAGGTCGGGGGCAAGAGCGGGACCGCGCGGTCGGATCGGCGGGTCGTCCCGGTCGTGTCCATGGCGGAGTCGCCGGGTGTCGCCTCGACCGGTGAGATGGCCGGTCGTGGCATCGAGATATCCGATGTGGATGACTGCTACGACGATGACGGCGGGCTGTTCGACGATGACGATGACCTGTTTGACGATGACGACGGTTACGACGACGAACTGACCCTGACACTCGGCATCGAACTCCTCTGGCCGGACGGGTCGCCACGTCAGTGGCGCCGGTTGGAGGTTCCGGACTGGATGCGACTCACCGGTCTGGCAGCTGTCATCCAGGCCCTGTTCGGTCGCCCTGCGATCGGCGAGTACGAGTTCATCGACGGGGACGGCCAGTTCCTTACGCCGCTCGACTCCGCACCGGACGGCCTGATCGGCCTCGCGCAACGAGGCGGCTTCGCTGCCGATCTGATGAGCGTCAGCATGATGCGTAGTGTCGGCGATGCCGTCATCGCCTACACCCATCGCTACGACGGCGAGGTGGAGCGGTACCGCGTGGTTCTCGAGACCGTGTGGGGTGAGCGGTCGTCGTACGTGCCGATGCTGCTGATCGATGGTGGTCCCGATGCGCTCGACATCGACGGCGTCAATGATCGTCTGATCGAGCTGTATCTGAATGACGAGCGGGGGTGGGGGACGCCAGGCGTTCCCTAAGGTGGGTCAGGACTCCCGGGAGGCAATGATGTCCACACTCTTCATCAAACAGAAAATCTTCTCGGTGGGCGGCAAGTTCACCGTGTTCGACGAGAGGCAGCAGCCCCGCTACTTCGTCGAGGGCAGCTTCATGAAGATTCCGAAGACCTTCGCGGTCACCGACGTCGCCGGCGCGCCGGTGGCCGACATCACCAAGACGGTGTTCAGCTTCCTGCCGCGGTTCACCGTCGAGATGGGCGGCATGGTGGTCGCGACCATCCGTAAGGAGTTCAGCTTCTTCAAGCCCCGCTACTCCATCGACGGCGCCGAACTGCAGGTATCCGGCGACTGGTGGGACATGGACTTCACGGTGCAGCGCGGCGGGCAACAGGTGGCACGCATCCACCGCAAACTCCTGTCGTGGGCCGACACCTATGAAGTCGACGTCTTCGACGATGCCCTCGAGCCGATGATCATCTCGTTGGTCATCGCCATCGATCGGGTGCGTGCCGATGAGAGCGCTGCGAGTTCGGCGAGTACGTAAAGGGGGCTCCGAGATGGGGGTCGACGGTGGTTCATTTCTTGCGCTGCAGAGGGCGCAGGTTGCGTTCGGGCGCATGGCGGCGGCAGAGATTCCCGAGGGTGCCTCTTTCCTGATCGTCTGGGTGAGTGAGTTTGGTGGCACTCCAGGAGATCCATGCCCGAGTCGACTGGGGCAATGGGCGTTCGGAGAACATCGCCCCCAGTGGCGGTTTCGACGATGACACCCTCACCGCGATGCGTGACGCGATGTATCAGCCGGGGCTGGGGACGTGGTTCTCCGCGGTACTGCGGGTCGATCCGTCCGGAGGTATCGACGGGGAATTCAACTACGACGATGAGCCACAGTGGGCAGCTCCGGTTGATCCGATCGCGTACGTGACGGATGCGAAGAAGTATCCGCGCGATGTGAAGCTTCAGCCGGAGTGGTTGCAGGCGAAGCTGGCTGACGGGCATGGGCGTCGCCACGACTGACGTCATGTCGTCCGCGATCGCAGCACCTGCAACAGCACCGCATACGACCGCAGCAGCCGCTCCTCCCCGCCGACACCGTCCACCTCATCGGATTGCTTCACGTGAAACACGCCGAAACCGGCTCGGTCGAGTCGCTGATGCCAGACGTCGAGATCGTCGAGTTCGCGAGCGCCCCGGCCGCCGGTCCCGCGTTCCATGGTGCCGATGAGCCGGCCCGCGAACGTGTCGAGCAGCGCCGTTGTCGCGGTGCGAGGCGCCGGCCGCGTGGTCGGTGCCGCCGGAAGCGCTTCACCCGACGGGTCTGTCGACGCCGGGTCGAAGTGGAGCGCGTCAACCGGATTCGTGCGAGTGGCGTCGGCATCGATGACGCTCACCGGCATCACCGTCGACGTCGAGTCCGCGCCGGCACCCACCGCATTTCTCCGCCCGACGATCAATCCGCCTGCCGGCAATCGGGTATCGGTATCCAACCGGGCGACGGCATGGCCGGTGACCTCGTCGTAGGTCAGACGCAGATCCAGCGAGCGGTCGGCTGTGTCGAACACGGGACGCGTGAGCACCTGACCGATCGGGTCGAAGCGTCCGATCCCCGTGGCACTCGGCGAGAGCACCACCCAGTCGCCATGCGGTTCCGGCGGGTCGAGCAGTGCGCGTCCGCGCCCGGAGCCGGCCACCGCGGTCCACTCGTCGATGACCGGCAGCGATGCCACGATGTCGCGGTGATCCAGCGTCGTCACCACGGCATGCGACTCCGCCGACCGTGACAGTCGTCCCTGCTCGTTGATCTTGGCCTCCGACAACAGGACCCGCGCCCCGGTCGCCGCGGACACCGACGACAGGCCCGTCCACACCGGATCGTGACGCCGATACTGCGCGCGCGGGTCGAACGTGTCGATGGTGGCGGGGCGGGTGTCGGTGTAGGTGAGGAAGGCCGATCGGGTGACGCACCAGAACACCGCGGTCAGTCCGAGATAGCCGGAGTCCGCACGCCACGGATACGCGCCGAGCCCGATCAGTTCCAGCGTCCCGACCTCGCGGTACCCGGTGCGGCCGCTACCGAGCAGGCGTTCCGGCGGCGACGGTGCGGCCGCCAGTGCCGACACCAGCGTCAGACACCACGCCAATTCCGCGAACAGCGATTCGTCGCCGGCCCGCGCGGTGCGGTCGAGGATGGCGCGGCCCCCCGCCGCGAGCCTGCGCAGCGATGCCGCCAGCCGGAAGTGATCCTGGGTCTGCGCGGTGATGGCCGCGGCGTCACAGCGCTCAACGGTGGCCGCCGACATGTGCGCGGTCCCGGCGGAAACGATGTCGCACAAGAGCCGGCGCACCCGGTCATACATCTGCCGATGCTCCGCGGCGCGACGACATTCGGCGGGTGTCGGCTCCAGCGGACCCGGATCACCCACCGACACACCCACCGACCGCTGATAACTGAGGACCGCGCACACCTGCCACCGCGGCAGATCGTCGACCGGCGGTTCGGCGGTCATCGCGGTCAGCTCACCACCCGGAAACCGCAGGATCACACCCGGCAATGTCAGCTGCATCGACCCATCGTCGAGCGTGATCACGTGGTCGGCATCGAGGGTGACCACGTGATCACGGGCCCACCGATAACCGGCACGGCCCGCATGCCGCAGCAGGTACTCCCGGTCGAACGCCGCCAATTCCGTTGCCACACCAGCACTGTCGGGCGTGTCCGGTTCCAGCGCGGCCAACCACAATCCGGCGGCGATGATGTGGCGGCACACCCCGGTGGACGGGCAATCGCACACCGCGGTCGCCGGACCACCGGCATCGAGCGTCACCCGCACGGCGTCGAGCGCCACGGTGAGCGCGTCATCGGTCTCGTCGACGATCTCCGGGTGGAGGGTGGCGAGGTCCTTGCGGGCGCGGCGCAGCAGGCCCGCATTCGCGACGGAAGTCCACATGGCGTCATCGATGCGGCGGTAGATGCCGATCAGCTGGTTCACGACGTGGCCGCCAGCAGCCAGTCGGCCAACCGCCGCGGGGTCAGCGCCGCGATGTGCATGCCGTGTTCGGCGAGCCGCGCCGCGATCGCCCGGTCATAGAACGGCGTGGTGGCGTCGGCCCCGGCCAACGAGGCGAGCCCGAGCAGGCGCACCCCGTCGCCGGCCAGGCCCGCGGTCACCCGGTAGAGCTCCGTGGGCGAACCGCCCTCGCAGAAGTCGGTGACGAGCACCAGCACGGTGCGGTGCGGGTTGGTGACAAGGGTCCGGCAATACCGCAGTGCCGCACCGATATCGGTGCCACCGCCGAGTTGTACCGACATCAGGGTGGTGATCGGGTCGTCGACGTGATCGCTGAGATCGACCACCGAGGTGTCGAAGACGACGAGCCGCAGCCGCAGGGTCGGCAGTCCGGCGAGGATCGCGGTCATCACCGCGCTGTGGATCATCGACTCGGCCATGCTGCCGCTCTGATCGACGCACACGATGACATCCCACGGGACCTGCTTGCTCTTGCGGTCGAAGAACAGTAGCTCCTCGACCACCAGCCGGCGCGACGTCGGATCGTAATGCGCCAAGTTGCGTCGCACCGTCCCGGCGATGTCGAAGTTGGCGGCCACCGGCAGCGGCGAATGCCCGAAGGACCGCTGCGTACCGGCGAGGACTCGACGGATCTCCGGCTCCAGGCGCCGGCGGATGTCGGCGACGACCTCCGCGACGATCCGCCGCAGCTGCGAATCGACCGCGGAGGGAAGCGAACGACGCAGCACCAGAAGCAGTTTCAGGAGATCTGTACTCGCCGGCAGTGACTCCATCACCACCGGGTCGGCGAGAATGCCGGTGAGCCCGAAACGCTCGAGGGCGTGCTCGACGATCACCTCGGAGACCTCGGTTCCGAACAGATCGCGGACCTCGCCGAGCCATTCGACCAGGCGAGGGTCCGACGGGTCGCCGTTACCAGGGCCGATGGCGCCGTCGGTGCCGTCGTCGAGCCGAACCCCTCGACCGCGATACGCCCGGCTGTAGAGCTCGTCGAGCGCGGCCGCCCGCCGCGCCGCGACCGACCCTTCGGTGGCCGAGTCGAGTTGTTCCTCGGCATATCGGCCGAGTATCAGCCGCCACCGATCGAGTTCGTTCATCGTGGCGCTCCCGGATGACCGACCCACTCGCCGAGACCATCGGCGATCAGCAGATCCGCGGCGAGCCGCGAGGCCGCCACGTTCGCCGCCACCTCCGCGGCGCCGAACTCGCCCCGGTCGAGCGGCCCCAGGTCGGCGACGCCGAGACGTCGTGCGACCACCCGCGCCACCTGATCGGTCTCCCGGGGCGTCAGCTCGGCGAACGCCAACCGCAGGGCGGGAAGTCTGGCGATGAACTCCTCATCCGGCCATGAGGTGACGACGTCGCCGAGCACATCGACGAGTTCCGGTTCCTGCCAGAGTGTTTCGCGAGCCGTGCTGAGCAGTCCGGCGACGAACGCCACCGCGGCATCCGGGGCGAGCGTGCCCGCCAGCGTTCCGCGGAGCACTCCGGCCACCGCCGGACCATCCAATAGATCTGCCCCGTAACACAATCCGACCGCACCGCCCCGGATGTGGGCATCGTTGTGCACCTCGGCGAGGGTGGCGATCACCTCGGTGAACAATCCGGCAGCCGCGGCGTCATCTGCGTCGGGTTCGGCGACCAGTTCACGCAGCGCGACCAGTGCCGCGACGACGTCGGTCGCGGGTTCGGCGGGGATCAGCCGCCCCAGGTAGAGGGCGCGCCGGATGGCGGTCTGCAGCAGCTCGCCGAGGCCATCGAGGTTCTCGGCGCCGAGCGGTTCGCGGGCCTGCCGCAGCAGAGCCAGGCTGGTGGCCGCGGCGATCACTCCACAGAACGAGGGATCGGCGCCGAGGTCGTCGGCGACCACGATGAGCACGCGCTGCGCCCGGTCGACGAGGCCGAGCCGGCACGCCCGCATCAGGAACCCGGCGCTCGTCGCCGAATCATGATGCCGCCCGGCCGCAGTGAGGTCGACGAGGTGCGCATCGAAGCAGGCGGCGACCGCGTCGGGGAGGGTACTGCCGAAACGCGACGCCTCCACCAGCGCGGCCTCGGTACCCGGCGACCACCGATAGCGCCACTGCTCGGTGATCAGGTGCAGGTCGGTGCCGGCGACGAAGTCCGGTCCACCGATCCACGTCGCGAACGGCACGTCGAGTTCGGTGAGTCCGTGTAGGAGTCGGCTGGCGACGCGGTGCGACGGTGTGCGATACACCGACAGCGACACCGTCGACGCGCCGGGCTGATCGACGGCCAGACGCGCACGACGCAGGCGGTCGAGGGTGTCGGCGACCAACGGCGGTGCCGCCACCCCGGGTGGAAGGGCGCCGATCCGATTGCCGGACAATGCCTGTCGGGCGGCGTCGAGGATCACCGATCCCTCGACGTCGACGTGACCCTTGATCAGGGTGGCACGCACCGCATCCAGCAGGTCCGAGCGCAACGGCCCGGCATGATCCCGCAGCGATGCCAGCCCGAGGGTGTGGGTGTAGGCGTCGGTCACCGACGGCTGAGCGGGGCGCCGACCGAGGCGGTCGAGTTCGTCGGCGATGTCGAGCAGTGCGGCCCGGGCGGAGGAGGCCCGCGGGTCGGCGGGCGGTGCCGCCGCGGCCAGCTGATCCCAGACGCGTTGGTGCCAGGCCGGGGCTGTCATCCCGGCGGCGTACCCGTTGATGCGGTCGACGCGGTCGAAGGAGAATCGGACCAGCGCCGCCTGCGCGGCCGGTGCAGTGATCGACGGCCGCGGAGGCGGGTCGGCGAGCAGATCCGGAAGCGCCACCGCATGAAATCCGCCGACCACCACCAGCACCGGACCGCTCCCGGAGAACTCGGAGATCGCCTGCCGCACATGCCAGGTCATCTCGGCTTCGCGTGCGGCGGTACCGTCGGCGCGCAACTGGTCGGGGGTGGCGTCGGCGCGGGCGAGGAGGCAGTACGCGGTGAGCCGCGAGAGGTGATCGGTGAGGCTCGTGGTGTGCGCATCGCTCTCGAAGAGGTTCTCCCACAGGTCTTCCTCGTCGACGCAGCCGAGGTCGGTGGTGAGTCGGGCCAATCCGTCGCTGAGCCGGAAGTGGTGTTCGTCGAGGAGGATCACCTCCTCGCCGGCTCGATTGACGGCGTGTTGCTCCCCGAGTTCGAGGTCGATGAACCGTACCGGGATGTCGCGCCGCGTCGCCTCACGCAGTGCGACCAGTTCGGGGGAGAAGTCGCAGAACGGGTAGTAGGCGCCCAGACGGGGTGCCTCGGGTGCGCGGCCCGTCGGGTCGAGGTAGGTGTACACCGCGAGGGGTGCGTGTGCCTGCGTGCTGGTCAGTGCGGGAATCAGGGGGGTGAAGCTGCGTGGGCCCTCCACCAGAACGGCTGCGGGACCGAGGGTTTCGATGGCACGACGCACCTGTAGCGCACAGGCGGGTGAGTGGTGCCGGACCGGCAGGATCACCACCTCGGGGCTGAGCAATCGTGCCGCGATGTGGTGAACCGCGGCCGCGTCGACGGATGTCGGTGGCATGTCCGGAGGCCGTCAGCGCCGGAACTCTCGGTGCGCGGCCAGCGCCGCCGACCACGTCTTCTGCTTCTTCGCCCGGCCACGAACCACGACGTCGAAGTACTGATCGAGTTTCGAGGCGTCGTCGGCATTGTCCTTGAGGACGGTGCCGATGAGTTGCCGTGCGACATGCTCGCCGCCCACGGTGCCGTCCCCGAAATAGTGGGCGTCGAGTGCCGCCGAATAGCCGACCGCGACCGCCTCGGCCGCCGACATCACCGCGGCGGGTTTCTCGACGGCCACCCCGTCGGCGGTCCGGCCGGATCGGAGATCGTCGAACACCTCCACCAGCAGACCCACCACGTCGGGGACCAGCCGGGTGTCGACGCCGGCCGCGTCAAGGAGCCCGGCGGTCTGGGCGGTGATGAGTTGCGCCGCCACCTCGCGGTCCCGGATGGGTTGCACCGTCTCGAAATTGAACCGCCGTTTGAGTGCACTGGACATCTCGTGCACGCCGCGGTCACGCAGGTTGGCGGTGGCGATCACGTTGAAGCCCTGCTGCGCCAGCAGGTGCCCGTCGTCGTTGTCGAGCTCGGGAACGTGAATGACCTTCTCGGACAACACGCCGATCAGCGAGTCGGAGATCTCCGGCTGCACCCGCGTGACCTCCTCGAAGCGGCACATCGCCCCGGACGCCATCGCACTGTAGAGGGGCCCGGGCACCAATGCCTGTCGCGACGGCCCTTCGGCGAGCAGGAGCGCGTAGTTCCAGGAGTACAGCATCTTGTCTTCGGTGGTCCCGGTGCTGCCCTGCACCACCAGCCCCGACGTCCCGCTGATCGCCGCCGACAACAGTTCCGACAGCATCGATTTCGCCGTTCCGGGCTCACCGACCAGTAGCAGCGCCCGATTGCTCATCAGGGTCACGATGCATCGTTCGACGAGGGCGTTGTCGCCGAGGAACTTCGGCGCGATGTCCAGTCGGGGGTTGCCGATGATGAAGTCCCGCACGGCCTTCGGTGACAGTGTCCATCCGGCGGGTCGGGGATGGGCGTCGTTCTCGGCGAGCCGGGCGAGTTGATCGGCGTAGATCTCCTCGGCCGGTGCCCGTACCACCGATCCGGTGCCCTGCGGCGATGTGCTCATGCGTAGTTCACCTTCGTTCGCCAGTTCGGGTCGTAACCCGGCCCCGCCGCGGCGGTCGCGGCGAGATCACGATGGCCGGCGCCGAGCAGCAGGACCGGCACGTCGCGCAGCGGGACCGGGGAACCATCCTCGACACTGCGGTAGGACATCTCGGTGAGCGCGACGGTGGTGTTCTCCTCGGGGAGCTGGCTTCCGGAGAACCCCAGCACCGCAACAAGTCCCAGTGACGGATAGGTCTTGACGTAGTCGAAGAAGACGCCGCCGTCACCGGTCTCGCCGCGGGTGTAGCCGAGCTTGCGGGCCATCGACCGCAGGGTGAAGGCCTCCAACAGGTGCCCCTCGAACGCGGTCAGCGTCTGCGCCGAATCGTGATCGGCGGCGGGCTCGTAGCGTTCGCCGAGCTGATCGAACAGCGGCGTCACCTCGTAGTCGGACAGGTGCGTGCGCCATGCTTCGGTGAGCGCACCGTCGAGGAGTCCCGGGCGCACCACCGTGACGTGCGACTCCGGGTCCAGTGTCACCTCGTCGTCGTCCGAGTCGGTGAGCGTCCCGTCGTCGAGTGGGCGGAAGGTCCGCCGGAGGGTTCCGTCGGCGGTGAGTTCGGCCCACACCAGCCGTCGGCACAGGATGGCGACGATGGGATGCCGATGCAGGTAGCGTTCCCAATCGTCCACCGGCCAGGACCGCTCGGCGTATATCGCCTCCTCGAGACGGGCAACCTGTTGGGGAACAAGGGTCTTGACCGCCTTGCGGGCCCCGCTCAGGAGACGTTTGGCCTCCGCGACCCGGGCATCGTCGTCGGTGACGCGGGGAGCGGGAAGTGCCTTGACCGGTTTGCCGTCCGGGCCGGAGAGGTAGAGCTTGAGGTCGTCGCCGATGCGGGCCGTGAACTGCCGGGGGCCGTAGTCGAGCACCAGCGTGCCGTCGGCGCCGAATCCCGCGTCGGGTACCGTCCGATCCGCCAACTCCGCGCGGGTCCAGCCACGCCGGGCTGCCAGTGCGTCGACCTGTTTGCGGGCCTCGTCCTGAATTCCCTTGGTACGGAACTTGGTCGATATGGACAGCACGAGCTGAATGGCGTTGGGTTGGTCGATCCACGCCAGCATGCCCAGCAGTGATCGGCACTGCGACGCGGCGTACCCGTAGCGTCCGCGGATCTCCTGTTCGGCGATCGGTGCGGCGTTCGCCCGGCAGGTGGCCGCGCAAATAGCGAGCAGCCCTTTGCATTTGACCGCCGAGACGGACTGCCCGCCGAAGCCGCCCTGATGGTCGACGTCGATCCAGACGTTCAGCAGGTGATCACCGAACCGCTCCGCACCGTCGGCATCGAACAATGCGCAGTAGTAGCGGATCGCCACCGTGGGTTCGGGCGACTTGAGCTTGGCCGCGGAACCCAGCAGCCACTGCAGGATCGAGATGTCGACCACCTCGTCGGTGCCCGACCACCGCACCGGTGGCAGTGTGTCCCAGTCGATCCACGCGATCAGCGGCGCCGGTCCCTTGCGCATCCCCGTGGCGGCGGCCGCGGTGAGGGTGTCCCGGTTCAGATAGGTCGATGGCGGATTCCCGAGTGCGGCAAGGGCATCGAGCTGAGCCTGGGACACCCGCTCGGTCTTCTCCGCGTGATACGCCGACTCCAGCTCGGCGATGTCGTCGCGCGTCCCGCTACGGCCGAGCCAGGCGGCGGCGATGGCGCGGGTGTCGGCGTCACTTGCCCGCAGCGCGGTGTTGAGGCGGGCCGTGCGCTGCGGGTCGTCGGCCAAGGTGTCTTGGGCCAGTTCACGATTGCGGGAGCTGGTGCCGAGCGCCACCCGATACATCGTGTCGGCCACATCGGCGGGCAGCGCCGGCAGAGTGGCCAGTGCGAGGTAGGGCTTGCGGTCGTTGGTGTAGTAACTCGGCGGGTCGTTGAGCAACCCGGCGAAGCGTGACAGATTGGACTCGACGAAATCGGTCAGCGCCGCATCGGGAAGGCCGCGCGCGAAGCCCGAGTACGCCTCGAAGACGAGGTCGTTCCCGGCCAGGCCCAACTGATCGAGAAGCTCGCGTATCCGGGTCAGGGTGAGGCCGGGTTGGTCTCCGCCCCACGACCGCTGGGCGATGGCGCGCAGCGCGTCGACCGACTCCCAGGTCAGTGTCCGCTCGCCGGCGGGGTACCGCAGAGAGTCGACGAACGACAGCACGGTCAGCATCGCCTCGGCGGTGAGATCGGCTGTCCCACCGAGCTTCACGATGGCTCGCGTGTCGGGCATGCCCAGCCCCCACGGTGCTCGCTGCTCCCGGATGTCGCGCGGTGTGTCCTTCGGCGACGGCGGGCCCGCCGTGGTGAGCGTCGCGATGAGGGCTCGGAGGTTGTTGTCGCTGAACTGCCGGTATTGTGACGCGACGGCCCGGGTCTTCGGGTACTCGCTGGCCTCGTACTCGCGGATCTTCGCGTCGACCTCGACGTTGATGTCGGATTGGAACTTCAGCAGTGCGGTGCGCAGTGCCGGCGTCATCTCGATCTGCCACGCCCCGGGTGTGCCGGTTCGCGGCCCGGGTGCCGACGCGGTCGACCCCGGCGACGGACCGGCGGCCGGCAGATCCGCCCATTCCCGGGCCAGGGCCTTCGCCGCCGCCGACGTTGCGGTGGCAACGAAATCCATTGCCCACGAACGCGTATCCTGCGGCGATTCGACACTCCGGGACCCCAGTTTCCACAGGGCGCGCAGCGCGCGGAGCTGCTGGCCACCCGCGCCCTCGACGGCGCGGTCCTGCAGTGCGGCAGTCAGTTCCGCCGGCGGGCACCGCCCGGCCAACTTCTCGGCGGCGAGGGCGAGGGTGGTACTGGTGCCGGTCAGGAACTCCGCAATGGCCGGCGCGAACGGACGTAGGCCGTCGTCGTCGAGGGCCTCGAGGAGTTCGATGATGGTGGGTCCGCCCTTGCCCGGATGCAGTGCCAGAGCGGACAATTCGCTTGCATGAGCGGCGACCGATGGCCGGTAGTCACTCATCGCGCACACGATGGATCGGGCCCCGGAGAACAGGCCCGCGTATGCGCGGGAGATCGGCCCTATGGTGAAGCTGCCGAAGGTGTTTCCCTGCGGCGGGGTCAGCGGGCTGTAGGAGAACATCGCGGCCAGCAGTTCCCCGCGACGTCCACCGCCGGCGAGGATGATCGCCTCGATTCCGGCGTAGGTGCAGGGGAGTGGCTCGCGATCCTGCAGCGCGCCCCACCGGAAGCACTTGCCGATGTCGTCGACCAGCAGTTCGGCCCAGTCGCCACCGGCGATCGGCGCCAGGGTCAGCCCCCAGTGCCCGAACGCGGTGAGCACGTGCGCCCAGCGCAGCCCGACCTCCGGCGGTACCGAGTCGAGGAGTCGGTACATCGTGCGTCGGGGCTCGCGTTGAGACGGCTTCCAGTCGGACGACCAGCCCCCACGGTGGGCGGCTCGGATGGCCGCGATGACCCCGAGGTCGTCCCCGTCGATGACGTAGCGGGCGACGCGATCGGGCAGCGACGCATCACGGGTGCTGACGCCATTGGCCGCGATCGCCGCCCGGGCGGCGTCGGCGAACTCGGTGACCGCCTTGTCCGCCCGCGACCGACCCCAGCGCATCGCCACGACCGCACTCCTCCCGAACGCATCAGAACCCGAGCCCATCAGAAACAGTGCGAGCCTACCGACGCCCACCGACATCCGGGCCGGCCACGTCATCTGCCCAAACGGTTACGTGCCGGCCGCGATCAATGGAGCGCCCGATCTCGCGCCTGCGTCTGGCGCCGAGTCGGCTATTGCGTATCGATGAATGCCGTGGCGATGTCGATGCTGTCGAGGAAGACGCGCTCGCCGGTCACGTGCCCCGACTCATCGAAGGTGACCACGGCGATCATCTCCATGGATATGGTGCGGCCGGTGGCGGGGTGCCCCGCATAGGTTCCGTCGTGGGTTCCGTCGAAGTGGACGAGCATGGTTCCGGTGCGACCCTGGTCATCGAGCACTGTGATCGTCGCCCGGAGATCGGGGAAGCCTTCGAACAGGGCAATTTCGCGCGCGTAGAGTGCGTCGAGACCTTCTTGGGGGCCGGTCAACGGTGAGGTGTAGGTGGCGGGCTCGGCCCACAGGGCGACGACCGCATGCGCGTCGTGATTGTTGACCGCGGTTGCGGCGGCGTCGGCGAACTGACGCATGAACATGGTGGACTCCTTGCAGCAGATGGGGTTACGTAGTTGCGCTGGGTCGGACGGATCGCTCTGCGGCGGTGAGTGCGACTCGTATCGGTAGTCGGGGCGCGAGGTTGGCGAGCCATGCGTTGGAGCATCCGTCAACGACGCTGTGGGTACCGCGCGCCCACCCGGCGAGTGCGCTGTCGACGACGTCGTCGGGGTGTCGACGGTTGCCGAGGGATGCGTCGTCGCCGGCGGTATCGAAGAATTCCGTGTCTGTTGCTCCGGGACTCACGGCGAGGACCCGGACACCGGTGTTGCGGGTTTCGGCCCACACCGCGCGGGTGAAGGACAGCACGAAAGCCTTGGTGGCCGCGTAGACCGCCATGTGTGGGACCGGTTGATACGCGGCGGTACTGGCCACGTTGATCACGGTCCCGGCGTCACGGGCGAGCATGTCCGGCAACGCCAGCGCGGTCAGCTCCGCCAGCGTGGTGATGTTGAGCTGGGTTTGTGTTGTCACGGCCGCTACGGAACCGGCGCCGAGGTCACCGTGAATCCCGATACCGGCGTTGTTGACGAGCACATCGATCCTGATGTCTTGGTCCCGGAGTGCCTCCCAGAGCCGCACGGCCGCGCCGGGGGTGGCCAGATCACTCGGGAGGACGACGACAGCTGCCCCGTACTCGCGGCGCAGCTCGTCGGCGATTCGGTGCAGAGTCTCGGTCCGTCGGGCGACCAGGACAAGGGATGCCCCGGCCGCTCCGGCCCGGTACGCGAAGGCCCGTCCGATGCCCGACGATGCGCCGGTGATCAGAACGCTCTTGCCGGAAAACAGTTCTGTGGCCGAGTTGACCATCGAATGGACCTCCTAATTAAACCGACCGCGCGGTATTAATAATTACGTCCAAGTATTACACTCTCGAACGGCGGTAGCAATGGGCGATCGCAGAACGGAGGCGCACGGTGGGCGACGACGCGTCACCGCGCATGCCCGGTAGACCCCCCGGCCCCTCGCTGAAGGGGGCGGCCACCAGGCAACACATCATCGACACCGCGGCCGGGATATTCGCTGTTCGTACCTACGACCGTGCGCGAATGAGCGAGATTGTCGCTGCGACGGGTATGACCAAGGGCGCGGTGTACTTCCACTTCGAGAGCAAGGAGGCACTCGCGGTCGCAGTACTGGAATCCAAACACGAAGCGTGGATCACCGCGGTGGACAACAGCATTCGTACGATTGCCCCGGGTTCTGCCAGACTTGCCGCTCTGCTTCCGGCAATTGTCGATGTGCACCGTCGAGATCCCGATACCTGGTCGGTCTCCAAGTTGACCCGCAATCTCACGGAACTGGATTCCACCCATCGACGTGCGGCGGAACTGACGAATCGTTGGATCGATCTGGTGGCCACAGTGATTCGCGAGGCACAGCAGATCGGAGCGGTCTCACCGAACGTCGATCCGGCTATTGCCGCAACGGTATTCGTGGGAGCCTTCGACGGTGTGAAGGCGATCCACGACACCGTGTCCGTGGACGATGACGGCCCATTCACCGAAGCTGCGAGTTTTCTGAACGAGGCTCTGCTTCACTACATCGCCGGGCCGGAGCAGTGTTCGGTTGATCCACCGGCTTCCTCCGCCGACGTGGTCGATTGAGACGGAACGAGCAGTCGACGACCGCGGCTCCGTGCACGCCGTGGTCAGATCCCGCTACCGTCGAACACCATGCCGGACGATTCGACCGCAGACCGCACACGCTTCGACGACCTGCTCGCCGCACATGCACAGTGGGTGAAGGTCACCATTCCCGAGTTCGACGCCGATCGCACCGACCAGGTGACGCGACTCCTGCGGATCGCCTTCCGGGCGGCCGCCACGGCACATCCCGGCTTCGATCCGACCGCGTGGACGCATGCCGACGCCGATCTCCTGGTCGAGCTCGAGCGCGCCATGCAGGTCGAGTCACTTGCGACCACAGAGTTCGGTGGGGAGCTCGGCGTGGGACTCCACACGATGCTGGTGTTCCTCGGCGACCACGAGCAGTGGACGGGCACCACCGAATCGATGGCGTATGCGCGGGAGGCGCTGGATCGCACCATCACTGACCGCCTGCCCGAGGTCATCGAGGAAGAGAGGCGGGTCTACCTCGCCGTCGAACCCATGCGCAGCCTGCTGGAATTGCTTCGGTGGATCGGCAAGGGCCGCGACACCGACCCGCAGGGGCGATTCGCCGTCGAGAGGGAAGATCTCGACGCGCATCTGCCGATGCCCGACTCGCTCACCGGCGAACTCTGGCGATTCGCGCTACGCCGCGATCTGATCAGCGCCGGAGGCGGAAAGGTGCATCGCGGTGCGGCGGCGTCGACGTGGCGGGGTGATCGACCGCCGATCGGCGACATCCGCGAGGCGATGGCGGACTGGATCGCCTATCGCCTCGACTCGAACAGTGCGGCGCTCTTTCCGAAAGAGGAAGAGCAGCTGCGCGATCTCGTCCACCAAGCGCTGGGCCCCAACCCGCCCGACGTCGCGCACTTCGAATCGCGACTCGAGGAGTTCGATCCTGACGAGTTGCCGGAGGACGACCCCGACTTCTACGCCGACCCCAACCGGGTCCGGGCCGCCCTCGACGAGTTCGTGGCCGAAGGGTGGATCCGCTTCGAGGGCGGGAAATGGTTTGTGCCCGAAGAGCTTTACATCCGTGTGCGCGCGGGGCTGAAAGAGCTCGATCACATGCAGTATCGGCGTCGTGAGGAACGCCGTGAGCGCAAACGCCGCGGCCGAGGTCGCGGTCGGCGGTGGTGAGCGCGCCACTCATCGGTGTTCACCCGACCGACGTTCGGTCAAGCCGAAACGTCGGGAGCGTGGGAACGCACGTTCTCGATTTCAGTTCTCTTCGTGGGGACTTTGACCGAATCGGGCGAGAGCTCACTTGTCGATCATCGTCAGGCACATCGCGAATGAGAACATCGCCCATCATCCATACCTCCCGGCCGCTCTCAAGGCTATCTCGACGGTGCAGAACGACAACGCGAACCCGTCACCGCCATCGCGCGCAGTGAGCTCCGCAGGATTCGCCCCCGCAATGCACCCGATGATCACCGTCGTCAACGGTCCCATCAGGCACTACGATGTTCCCCGATGGGTTCCAAGGACAAAGGTAATCGCGGTGCCAAGCGGACCGAGAAGTCCCGCAGGCGGGGCAACCGCCGCGCCGGCAACGTCATACCGATCCGACGCGACAGCGCGAACGTGGAGAGGCTGCTCCCCGCGTTCGATGAGTGGCTCGACGAGACCGGGCAGGACGACGACGCCGAGCGTGAGGGGCTGGTCCTCTCCGCGTTCGCGGTGGTCCGGGCGCTGGAGGGCACCGGCCCCGCATTCTCGATGACCAGCTGGGTTCTCGACGACGTCGACCGCGCCTATTCCTTTGCCGAATACATGGACGAGCAGGATGACGGCCCGTCGGCGGTGCACCTGATCCTGGCAGCACGGATGTTCGTCGACTTCCTGGTACAGACATCGCGCTGGACCGGCACGCCGGTCTCCGCCGACATCGTGCTCGACGCCCTCGACGGCTGGATCGAAGACCACACCGGGATGGGGCACCCCGACATCCCGGAGGTGGACGCCGTAGACGAGTACGCGGCTCTGACGGCCACCCGCACCATCGGCCACCTCGATGTGCTGCTCGAATGGATCGGGACGGAGAAACCCACCACGGCGAACCGGTGGCTCAAGCCGGCGCTGCTTCCCGACCTCGTCCGCGATCTCGACATGGGGTTCGGCAGTGCCGTCACGTCGATGAGCCAGGATCCTCTGCTCTCCGAATTGTGGGAGCTGGCACAGGCTCTCGGCCTCATCGAGGTGAACACGGTGCGCGTTCGTCCGGGGCACGCTGCGCAGTTGTGGCGCAGCTCAAATGGACTCGATCTTCGGAGAGCAGCTCTGGCGGCGCACGTCGCCCACACCCTCGCCGGCACCTCGAGCGACCCTGCCGCCGCGATGATCGTGTCGCGGGTGATCTACCAGGGGATGACGCCGATCCGGTTCCCGAAGGACTCCTTCGACGGCGAACCGGCCGAACCGATCATGCGCACTGCCACCGCCATCGCGCGTCTTCGCCTCCACGACATCGTCGACGATGGGTGGCTCACCCTCGACGCCCAGGGCTGCTACATCGTTCCCCCGGAATTGAGACCGGCTGTGTCGCAAGGATTTCCCGATGAGCGGAATCCGGATCTGATGCCCGAGGCCGGCATGCTCACATTGCGTGTGGATATGCCCGACATCGATCCGCCGGTGTGGCGTCGGGTCCGGGTCGCGTCGATGGTCGGTCTCGCGGACATGCACCAGATCCTTCAGGTGGTGATGGGATGGCAGGACCACCACCTACACCAGTTCACCTCACCGTGCGAGGGGCACGTCCATCGGTACATGCCCGGTGAGGCACTCGAGCGGGGCTACGACGTGGCCCCGGGCACCGAGTCCGAGGACGACATGTCCATCGGCGACCTCCTCGGTGAACCCGGCGCGGAACTGTTCTACGAGTACGACTTCGGCGACGGCTGGGAGGTACGCATCGTCGTCGAATCGATCGATCCGGAAACCGATGAGGATCCCATCGCGGCGGTCCTCGACGGCTCCGGCACAGCGCCTTTCGAGGATTCCGGTGGTCCGCCGGGGTGGGCCGATCTCGTCGCCGCGATCAACGATCCGGCATATCGGCGCCACGAGGAGCTCCGCAACTGGGCCGGGTTGCCGCCCGGGGTGAGCTTCGATCCGACGGCCTTCGACGTGGTGGGAGTCAATCGCGCACTTCGGGTGTGAGGGCCCGGCCACTCGCACATCCCGGTCGATGATCACCCGGCCGCTGCGCACAATGCCGACCGATCCACGCCCCGAAACGACCGTCGCCCGCGAGTGAGAACTCACTCGCGGGCGACAATCATGTTCGCGGACAACCGAATTGGCTGTCAGTTCGTCAGGCGTCGGCTCCGATGATGAACGCCTCGAGCTGCTGACGCGCGATGTCGTCGGCGATCTGCTCCGGCGGGCTCTTCATCAGGTAGGCCGAGGCCGGCAGGATCGGGCCACCGAGGCCGCGGTCCTTGGCGATCTTGGCCGCACGCACGGCGTCGATGATGATGCCGGCCGAGTTGGGGGAGTCCCACACCTCGAGCTTGTACTCCAGATTCAGCGGAACGTCACCGAAGGCGCGACCCTCGAGGCGGACGTAGGCCCACTTGCGGTCGTCGAGCCACTCGACGTGATCCGACGGTCCGATGTGGACGTTCTTGTCCTCGACCTTGCCGGCGAGCGAGCCGGTCAGGTTGGAGGTGACGGCCTGGGTCTTGGAGACCTTCTTGGACTCCAGACGCTCACGCTCGAGCATGTTCTTGAAGTCCATGTTGCCGCCGACGTTGAGCTGGTAGGTGCGGTCGAGGGCGACGCCGCGATCCTCGAACAGCTTGGCCATCACGCGGTGGGTGATGGTCGCGCCGACCTGGCTCTTGATGTCGTCGCCGACGATCGGCACACCGGCCGCACGGAACTTCTCGGCCCACTCGGGGTCGGAGGCGATGAACACCGGCAGGGCGTTGACGAAGGCGACCTTCGCGTCGATGGCGCACTGGGCGTAGAACTTGTCGGCCTGATCCGAACCCACCGGGAGGTAGCTGACCAGGACGTCGACCTCGGCGTCCTTGAGGATCTGCACGACGTCGACACCGTCGCCGTCGGCCTCGGTGATGGTCTCGCGGTAGTACTTGCCCAGGCCGTCGAGGGTGTGGCCGCGCTGCACGGTGACGCCGGTCGGCGGCACGTCGGCGATCTTGATGGTGTTGTTCTCGCTGGCGAAGATCGCGTCGGACAGGTCGAAGCCGACCTTCTTGGCGTCGACGTCGAACGCGGCGACGAACTCCACGTCACGCACGTGGTAGGGGCCGAACGTGACGTGCATCAGACCGGGAACGGTCGAGTTCTCGTCGGCATCCTTGTAGTACTGCACGCCCTGGACCAGGGATGAAGCGCAGTTTCCTACGCCCACAATGGCCACGCGCACCTTATTGGGCTCACCCATGGTCGGGTTCTCCTCTTTCTTGTCGGGTCGCAGCGCTGGGCTGTGACACGGGGGTTCGGCCGAGCTGGTCACGCTCGGTTTCTTCCTGACCCTTCGCACCGGTCGTCGACGACGCGGCGTGCGGGAAATCTGTGGGGGTGGCCGACTCGCTCGGCTGCGATTCGGCGGGGTTCGGCTGTACCTCGGCGGCCCGCGGCTGAGCCTCAGAGGCTTCCGCGGCGATCAGCTCGTTGAGCCAGCGCACCTCGCGTTCGCTGGATTCGAGGCTGAGTTCGTGCATCTGCCGGGTGTAGCGGTCGGAGCTGCCGGTGGCGCGTCCGACGAGTTCGCGCAGTCCCTCGCGGCGTTCCTCGACCTGCCGGCGACGGCCCTCGAGGATGCGCATCCGCGCCACCGCCGGGGTGCGGCTGAAGAACGCCAGGTGCACGCCGAAGCCGTCGTCGGTGTAGTTCTGCGGCCCGGTGTCGGCGACGAGCTCGTTGAACCGGACTCGGCCGGCGTCGGTGAGCTGATAGACGCGGCGTCCGCGACGCACCTTGGCCCCCGACGGGGCGCTGGCCTCGTCGATCAGGCCGTCGGCCTGCATGCGACGCAGCGTCGGGTACAGCGAGCCGTAGGAGAACGCGCGAAACGCACCGAGCAGCCCGGTGAGACGTTTGCGCAGCTCGTAGCCGTGCATCGGGGATTCGATGAGGAGACCGAGGATCGCCAGTTCGAGCACCGACGCCTCCCTTCGCTCCGTGTATCGCCGACACTGATGCAACAACACCTCGTGCCGATGCATTTCCCAATGTATCGCACCGATATAAAAAGTGTCGAGTTGGTGCACAGCGGGTGGACGGCAGGCCGAGACGGTCACGCCAACGTCGTCCGGGTGGACCACGTACCCTGGTTCACGTGCAACGCCAGATCGTCGACTACGCCCTGCAGCGGCGAGCGCGGCTGTCCGCGGTGCACTCCGGGCGGGTCGCGGTGTCCGAGGTCTGCGACGCCGGCCCGTATCTGCTGCGGGCCGCCAAGTTCCACGGGCGTACCACCCCGACGCTGTGCCCGATCTGCCGCAAAGAACAGGTGACGTTGGTCTCCTGGGTGTTCGGCGAACGGCTGGGCCAGGTCTCGGGATCGGCCCGCTCGGCCGAGGAGATCGCCCGCCTCGATGCCAGCGCCGAAGAGTTCTCCGTGCACGTCGTCGAGGTGTGCCGCACCTGCAGCTGGAACCATCTGGTCCAGTCCTACGTTGCCGGTCTGCCCCCGCGCTCTCAGCGTCGTCGCAGGGTCGCCAAGTAATACTTGTCGCCGACGAACCCAGTATCTTCGTCGGCGATGCGCCATGTCGTGCGCCGGTGACGCTTTTGGCAGGGCAGTGGAGATGAGTCAGAGTGGACAGCGGTGAAAATGCCGACAAGTAGTGTGAGGAACGTCGAGCCGATGATGGACGCGGTTCAGTGGGAGGACCTGCGATGAGCGAGTCACGCGAGACGACGACGTCGCGACGCACCCGCCCCGACAAGACGGGCGACACGACCCGCTCCCGTCAGCGGATCGTCGCCTGGGTGGTCGGCGCGATCGGCCTGATCGTGCCGACGATCGCCCTGGTCGCCGTGATCGGCTTCCTCATCGCCTACGCGACGGCGACAGTGCCCAGCCCCGGTGACATCAAGCAGAACCAGGTGGCGACCATCGTCAACGCCAAGGGCAAAGAGATCGCCAGGATCGTGCCGCCGGAGGGCAACCGCACCGATGTCGGCATCAACGACATCCCGAAGTCCCTGCAAGAAGCGGTGATCGCCGCCGAGGACCGCGAGTTCCGCACCAACGACGGCTTCTCCGTCCGGGGCCTCTCCCGCGCCGTGTGGGGTCGCGTCACCGACAACGATCTCGCCGGCGGCGGATCGACCATCACCCAGCAGTACGTCAAGAACGCGCTGGTCGGTGACGAACACAGTTACGAACGCAAGCTGCGTGAGCTGGTGATCGCCACCAAGATGTCGAGCGAGTGGTCCAAGGACGACATCATGGCCGCCTACCTCAACACCATCTACTTCGGTCGCGGTGCCTACGGTGTGGCCGCGGCATCACAGGCCTACTTCCGCAAGGACGTCAAGAACCTCACCCCCGCCGAATCGGCCGTGCTGGCCGCGGCGATCCGCTCACCCTCGTACTACGACCCGGCGGTGAACGAGGACGCGGCGGTGGGCCGCTGGAACTACGTCCTCGACGGGATGGTGCAGACCGGTGCGCTGACCCAGGCCGACCGTGCCGCGATGGTGTATCCGAAGGTGCCCGCGCCGCCGACGGCCACCGGCGAGACCACCGGACCCAACGGCCTGATCAAACGCCAGGTGCTCGCCGAACTCGCCGACCTCGGGATCTCCGAGCAGCAGGTGAGTACCGAAGGACTCAAGATCACCACGACGATCGACCCGCAGGTGCAGAACGCCGCCGTGCAGGCGGCGTGCCGGGCGAACGCGATCTACCCGTGTGAGAACGGCGTCCTCAACGGCGAGCCCAAACAGATCCGCAGTGCCGTGGTGTCGATCGACCCGAAGACCGGCGGGGTCCTGGGCTACTACGGCGGCGACGACGCCCAGGGCTGGGACTACGCGCAGGCCGGTCTGCAGACCGGATCGTCGTTCAAGGTGTTCGCACTGGTCGCGGCTCTCGAACAGGGTGTTCCGCTGTCCAAGGTGTACTCGAGTGCCCCGTATTCGATCCCGAACACCGACATCACCGTCGAGAACTCCGACGGTGAGAGCTGCGGATCGTGCAACCTCGCGACCGCGATGAAGATGTCGCTGAACACCGTCTACTACCGCCTGATGATGGATCTCGATCACAAGGCGCAGGACGTCGCAGACGCCGCGCACGCCGCCGGTGTGGCCGAATCCTTCGGCGACACGGCCAAGACCCTGCAGGAGGCCAACGGCAGCGTCGAGGGTGGTGTGGTGCTCGGGCAGTATCCGTCGCGTGTCATCGACATGGCCTCGGCGTACGCCACCCTGGCCGCGTCGGGCATCTACCGCGCGCCGCACTTCGTGCAGAAGGTCGAGACCTCCAGCGGTGAGGTGCTCTACGAGCGTCAGCCCGATGCCGGAAAGCGGGTGTTCCCGGCCAAGGTCGCCGACAACGTGACCGCGGCACTCGAACCGATCGCGGCCTACTCCAACGGCAACTCGCTCTACGACGACGAGCTCGGCTCGCGTCCGTCGGCGGCCAAGACCGGTACCGCGCAGCTCGGCGACACCGGCCAGAACAAGGACGCCTGGATGGTCGGCTACACCCCGCAGCTGTCCACCGCGGTGTGGGTCGGTACCGACCGCGGCACCGCGCTGGTGAACTACGGCGGCGCGTCGGTGTACGGCAGCGGTCTGCCCGCGCAGATCTGGAAGAAGACGATGGACAACGCCCTCTCCGGCGACCCCATCGAACAGTTCCCGGAGCCGGCCGCCGTCGGTGGTCAGGCGGGTGTCCCCTATGAGCCGCCGCCGACGACGTACAACACCGAGTATCCGACGACGCGTGCGCAGCAGCCGTCGATCCCGCGCCTTCCCGGCGCCGGTCAGGACGGCAATCTGACGGTTGCACCCGGCATCACCATCCCGGTACCCGGCGGTGGCGGTGGCACCAACAACGGCGGTGGCGGCACCGGCAATGGTGGTGGCACCGGTAACGGTGGCGGTACCGGCAATGGTGGTGGCACCGGAAACGGTGGTGAGACCGGCGGCGGAGATACGGGCGGTACCGGCGGCGGCGGTGACTTCGACAACGGAGGAGCGGTCCCTGAGTCCGGCGGCTGACGCGGATTCGCGCCGGCCCGATGACGCCGACGGCGGCCCGGACGAGAGTCCGGCACCGCTCGCCGAGGACCTCCGGGTCGACACCAGGCGGCTGATCCCGAGCCATCAGGATCCCGTCGTCGCCGAGGCGTCCCGAGTGGTCGGCGGACCGCTCGGCGTGCACGCCGCGGTGGGGCGCAGCCGCAACTGGACGCCCATCCGCGTGCTGTTCCTGCTCGCCCTGTGCACGCTCGCGTTGGGCTGGTTCGGCAAGGCCGGCTGCCTGCAGCAGAAGCAGGTGGTGAACCCGGCGCCCGGCGCGGCGACGTTCACCCTCGACCACGACGATCAGCGGCTGTTCACCGACCTCTGCTACTCCGATGTGCTGCAGCTCTTTCCGGCCGAGCAGCTCGACGACGTCACGACTTTCCCGTACCGCACGTCGTGGACCGAACCGGAGAACGGCGTCGAGACCACCCGGTACATGGAGTACCCGGTGCTCACCGGGATGTACATGTACGGCGTCTCCCGCATCGCGCTGCGGTGGTCGCAGGCCATGGACAGCTGGGGGATTCCCGGAGCCCTGCCCGCGGTGCTGTACTTCGACCTGGCCGCACTGGGGTTGGCGCTGTTCTGGCTGGTGACGATCTGGGCGACCGCGTTGACCGCACGAGCGCGCATCTGGGCGGCCTGGGTCGCCGCCGTCTCACCGCTGGTGATCGTGCACGCCTTCACCAACTTCGACGCCATCGCCACCGCGTTCCTCGCCGTCGCGATCCTCTGCTGGGCGCGCCGGAAACCGTGGCTGGCAGGCCTATTCATCGGTCTGGGGGCCGCGGCCAAGTTCTATCCGGTGCTCGCCCTGGTGGTGTTGTTCGTGCTGTGCCTGCGCACCGGGAAGCTCCGCGACTTCGGTGCCGCCGCGCTGGCTGCGCTGGCCGCGTGGCTGGCGGTCAATCTGCCGATCCTCCTGCGGTATCCGCAGGGCTGGTACGAATTCTTCCGGCTCAACTCCGACCGCAATGCCGACTCCGACACGCTGCTGCGGCTGGCGGCCAAGGCGGTCGGGGTGCGCTGGAATGTCGATGTCCTCAACGTCGTCTCGTTGGGGTTGATGATCGTGGTCATCATCGGTATCGCGGTGGTGGCGCTGACCGCGCCGACCCGCCCGCGGGTCGCGCAGCTGTTGTTCCTGATCGTGGCGGGCTTCCTCCTCGTCAACAAGGTGTGGAGTCCGCAGTACTCGCTGTGGCTGGTTCCCCTTGCGGTGCTGGCCATCCCGCACACCCGGCTGCTGCTGGCATGGATGACCGTCGACGCACTCGTCTGGATTCCGCGGATGTCGCTGTTCATCGACCCGTCGCGAAAGTGGTTGCCGCAGGAATGGTTCACCACGATCATCATCATCCGGGCACTGTTCGTGATCGCCCTGTGCGCCATCGTCCTCTGGCAGATCTACCGCCCGGAGAACGACCTGATGCGTCGCGACAACGAGGGCAACGACCTCGATGACCCGGCCGGCGGCGTCCTCGACGGCGCGCCGGATCATCGTGTGTTCACCCGGCCCCGGCACGACGACGACGCCGACGCTGAACTGCCCGCGATGACCGGAAGCGGTGGACCATCGTGGGGCCCGGCGCCAGACACCGACCCGCACCGACGTTGACAGCTCTCTCTCCCACGTTGACAGCGCTGTATGTCACTGACGGCGCTTTCCCGACGCCGACGGCGATCGGGTACAACACAGACATGGACGATGCCGGGGCGACCGGCCGCATGACGGGGGTGCGGCCCGCGGTGGCGTACGCCGGTGTCGTGGCGTTCGCTGTCGGTGCCGTGATCCTGGTGTCGCTGTCGGTTGCGGTCGCGTTCATCCCGACGGCGACCGTGGCACATGCGTTCGGATTCCTGCTCTTCGGACTCGCGTTGGGAATCTTCGTACTGGCCATCGTGGCCCGAATGGGTCGGGGACATCACCTTTTTCGCACCGTCCCTGTGCGCGCGACGAGTTTTCGACGCAACAACTGGCCCATCGTCGAGCGCGGGTTCTACGTCGCCTTCTGCACGCTGATGGTTGTGGCCGTCTGGTGTCTGGCCGTTGACGCGAGTGATCGGACCATTGCCCTCGCCGGTAGCCTCGTCGCCGGCGGTGGCGCGGTCGCCGGTGCCGTGGCCGCCTACCGGGCCTGGAGGTCCGATGCCCGCATCGTCCTGAGTACCGAGGGCGTTCAGTGGGTGGACATGAACGGACGCGATCACCTCATTCCCGCCGAGGTGATCGGGTCCTCGAGGTTCGAATTGCTCCGCAACGGCATGCTTCATATCGAGGTCGGTGCACCGGGATCGTCGTCGACCGAGGGAAAGCGGTTGTGTCTGCTCGACTTCGGACCCGACCTTCCGACCCTCGCCTCGGCGCTCGAGGATCACCTGGTGCAGCACGGTGGACAACTGGTGCGCGTCAACCGTTTCCGCTGACGCCGCAGACGACGACGCCGCCGACCACGACGAGGCCCCGACGCACTCGCTCCACACCCACTGAGATTCGATGGAACCGTGGAGCCTGCTTCTGCGTCCAACCCACCATGACGCATACAACCCTTCCCGTTCCCGCCGACCTCACCGCATGGCTCGCCGAGGCCGATCGCACCGCGCAGCTTCTCGCCGACAAGGTCTACATCGACCGACATTGGTGGACAGCCGAACTCGTCGAACGCAACTTCCCCGACGTCATCTGTGGCGACTGGGTCGGCCGAGAGGACCTGTTTCGCCTCGGTGCCGCCGCGGTGAACTCCCCCGACGACGCCATCGCGTTGCTGTGGAACACCATCGCGTTCTGCGTCGGGCGCAAGACCACTGACACCAAGAAGCGCATCACGGCCGTCAGCGTCGACCGGCAACGATTGGGTGCACTGCTGCAGACCGCGGCGATCTGCGGCCGCGAGGATCCGGCCGCCGCGTACGAGATGCTGCGACCATCCCAGGGCGGCAACAAGATTGACCGCTTCGGGCCCGCGGGATTCACCTGGTACCTCTACTTCGCGGGTGCCGGTGAGGTGACGCATCCGAGTCAGCCGCTCGAGGCGCCGATCGCCCGTGCCCTGAAACGTGCGGGATGGCACGACCTCCACGCAACCACCTGGACCCCACAGGAGTACGCCGACTACTGCGCACTCGTCGGTCGATGGCGCGACGAAACCGACGCGGACCGCAACGACGTCATCGTGCGCGGTCTGGTGTCGACCGCACCACCGACCGGATGGGACCACCCGTGGCAGAACTTCGAACGCGACTCCTGGCCTCGCGACGGCTGGGTTCCGGGACCTCTCAACTCCGCGGAACTGCGTCGAATCTTCCACTGGCTCGGCATGTTCGCGACTCTCTATCCGATGTCGCCGGTGGCGCAGGACTTCTCGCGACTCGGCCGCAAGATCTCGACGTCCCTGCACGGCGATGTGGGTGCCCCGCCGTATCCGCGCGGCGACGACGAGGGGCCCGCACGGTATCGCGATCAGTGCTACCCCGACTACTGACGAGGTTCGGTCCAGCGTGTCGTCGCCGATCCGCACGTGTGGACCACATGAGTCGCGCAGAATGTGGCCATGACCGCGAAACAAACCGGAGTGCGGTCGTCGCACGAGGGCTCCACGCAGTCGGGTTTCACGCAGGCGGGGTCGCCGCGTCGACGCCGACTGGGATTCGTCGTCGGCCTGACGCTCGGGGCGGCCGTCGTGCTCGTCGTCGTGGGGTCGGTCTGGGTGGTGGTGACACACCGCGATCAGGGTGACGCCGGCCCGTCCGATGCCGACTACGTCGCCTTCGCCCGGACGTTTGCGGTCGACGTCGCGACGGTCACCGGCGGTGATGTGTCTCAGCCGCGGGCCGCGCTGACCCGTACGTGCGAGGGGTCGCCGGCGCGCGGTCAGCTCCAGGCGAACATCACCGACACCGAGAACGCCATCACGAACTCACCCAACCTGACGACGAAGCCGGTGGGCACGCCGGAGGCGACCATCGACACCGCACGCCGAACCGACACGGAGGTGCCGCTGGATCTGACGATGACGGTGGCGATCTCCGACTACGTCGGTGAACCGACGACGACCACTCGCGAGTTCCTGATCACCTTGCGACCGGGAACCACTCCCTGCGTGTGGAATGTCGCCGGCGTCTGACTGCGCACAACGTCAAAGTCGCGCGCGCAAAGCCTCTTTCGCCGCCGGCCAATCGTCGTCGATCATCGCGTACTGAGCGGTGGTGCGCCATCCGTCGCCGAAGCGCCGATGCTTGCGCAGCAACCCCTCGAATGTCGCACCGAGTTTGGTGATCGCCGCCCGGGACTGGGTGTTGTTCTCGTGGGTGTGCCACACCAGTCGCACGGCCCCGCAGCGCTCGAAGGCGTGCGACATCAGCAGGTACTTGGCGGTCGGGTTCACGGCGGTTCCCTGCACTCGTTCGCTGTAGAAGGTGTACCCGATGGCGCAGGCCAGGTTGGGGGAGTCGATGTCGTAGAAGCTGGTGGATCCGACGAGCGTGCCGTCGGAGTTGTCGATGACGGCGTAGGCGACGCGACGTTCCGGGTTGGCGTCCGCGGCGGTGATCCACTCGCGGGCGGCGTCGACGCCGGTGGGGATGCCCGGTGACCAGCGGAATCGGCCCGGGTCACCCACCACCCGTGCCAGTGCGGGGGCGTCGTCGACGGTGAAGGGACGCAACGTCACCCGATCGCCGACGAGCGCGTCGGTGCCCAACCAGCCACTCATACAACCACTCTCATGCGTCTTCCCGGATGCGGTCGCCGGGTCCGACGTCGTCGGGTTCGGGTGGATCGTACGGCGCCGGAACCCGGCGGCGACCGATCGAGGCGAGCGGTTCACGCATACCGGCATGAACGAACGCCCAGATGAGATACACCAGCAGGACGGCATGCACCCACACCCCGACGTTGACGCCGGCCATCACCCACCACTTCATCGGCTCACCCGACACGTAGATGCCGAAGAGCCGGAAGATGGTGGTGTCGAGGATGAAGTCGGCGATCAGATACAGCACGATGACCGGCCACCGGACCCGCAGGAGCACGAAGAAGGGGAGAATCCACAGCGTGTACTGCGGCGAGTGCACCTTGTGGAACACCATGAAACCGGCGAGCATCGCGGCACTGACACCGATCCACGGGTACACCCCGGTCCGGTGGCGCAGCCGCCACCCCAAATAGACCGCCACCACAAAGGAACTCAGGATCAGGATCGGTGAGAGCACACCGACCAGCGAGTTGTAGGTGTCGGTCTGGCCGCCGGTCAGGTGGCGCAGTCCCCAGTACCAGATGGAATTGGTGTCGAGGTCGGCGCGACGTTTGCCCTGGAAGGTGGTGGCGGCGCGCCAGCCCTCGTAACCGAGCAGCATGAACGGCAACTGGATGAGGATGACGGTGATCGCGGCGGCGGCGGCCACCCAGGCCGCCCCGACCCAGTCCAGCGGTCCACGCGTTGGCGTCGACGCGTCCTCGTCGGATCGGCCGGAGCCATCGGGGTCGTCGGAGCGCGTGAATCCGCCGCGCGTCAGCACATACAGCGCGAGCGGTAGCACGAAGAACCCGGGATAGAGCTTCAGGCAGAATCCGACGGCGAGGACCACTGCGGCGAGAATCGCGCTGGTGCGCAGCGTCATTCGTCGTCGTCCGGTGACCGGATGGATGCTCGCGCCCCATGCCATCACGGCCACCGCACCCACTGCGGTTGCCACCACGGGCAGTTCCCAATTGTGGAAGGCGTAGAGCACCAGGGGCGGAGTGAGCGCCCACCACAACACATTCCAGCGGGTCAGCACCGCGAGCATCGCCGTGATGAGCAGTCCGAAGGGGGCGATCAGCACCACCGAGTGTCGGAAGAACTCGAGGTCGGTGTGTGCGCCGATGGCGCCGAGCCACATGAACAGGCCGGAGAGCACCGGGTATTCGACGGCCCCGCCGAAAAGTTGTCCATCGGCGCCGATGCCGCCGTGGATATAGGGGAAGACGTGGTTGTTGATGTCACGCCCGATCCACAGGTACATCAGGTCCGAGTAACAGGGGACCACGGCGTCGGGGTCGCCGACGGGCCAGCGGTGACTGCGGCCGTCCGGGAAGAACGGCGGACCACCGCACGCGGCCTTGACTTTGTAGCTCCAGAACATCAGCAGCAGGGTGGTCAGCAGTGACACCGTCAGGATCAATGCCAGATCCCCGCGACGAGACAACGTGACGCGCCCGTAGCGGAACGTCGTGCTCAGGCGGTCGGACATGGGCTACAGGGTAGGGGACGCGGCGCGGCGTCCCGAGCCACGGTCGGCAACGGTGATCGGCGTCACCATCGCCCACCGGGGCGTCACGGAGCCGTCACTGCGCAGGCGCCGCGGGCGTGGCGACGGGGGTGAAGAAGTTGACCAGATTACCGTCGGGGTCGCGGAACAGCAGCGAACGATTACCCCACGGCATGGTCGTCGGCTCGTTCACGAAATGGTCGACGACCTGCGTCAATGTCGGGTAGAGGGCGTCGACGTCGTCGACGTGGAAGTCGAGCATCACCGAACGATTGACGCCGGCCTCGACGACGTTCTCGCCGAGGAGTGGTGCCGTCGACGACGACGCGATCGCGAGGGTTCCGCCCGACGTCACGAACTCGGCGAACAATGGATGCAGACGATTCGCGGCGACTCCGGTGACCTTCTCGTAGAACGCGACGAGGCCCTCGACGTCGTCGGTGATGATGCGGGTTGCGGCGAGATGCATGGATGTCTCCCAGGGACTCGGGTGGTTGCGTGCCGGGCTTACGGTGCCCCCGATCGAGGTCAGCCACGGTCCGCAATGAACCGGCGAGCCTGTTCGCGGTGCGGTGTGGATGACGATTTCGCTGGTCAGGGGTGATGCGTGTATCTTGGAGGGGTTGCCGACGCAGGCGACCCTCCTGCCGTGGACAGTCCGCGGCCGATGAGCCCATAGGAGGTGATGTGGTCACATGCGTCATTACGAATTGATGGTCATCCTCGACCCGAGTCTCGACGAGCGCACCGTTGCTCCGTCTCTGGACACGTTCCTGAACGTGGTCCGCAAGGACGGCGGCAAGGTCGACAACGTCGACATCTGGGGCAAGCGTCGTCTTGCCTACGAGATCGCCAAGCACAGCGAGGGCATCTACGCGGTCATCGACCTCAACGCCGAACCGCAGACCGTGAGCGAGCTCGATCGTCAGCTGAAGCTGAACGAATCGGTGCTGCGCACCAAGGTTCTCCGGAAGTAGTCCACAGACTTCTTTCCGATGTGCCGAGTTAGTCGGTGCCGGACCCTAGGGTGAACACCTGAAGGCAGTCGCGAGCCGATCGCGACGATAAGAGTCCGGTGCATATCGATCAACGAGTGCCCAACCACGACCAAAACGAGTGCCCAACCACGACCAAGGGGAGACACATGGCAGGCGACACCGTCATCACCGTTGTAGGCAATCTGACCGCGGATCCGGAATTGCGATTCACGCCCGCGGGAGCAGCGGTGGCCAGTTTCACGGTGGCCTCCACTCCGCGGACCTTCGACCGTCAGAGCAACGAGTGGAAGGACGGCGAAGCGCTGTTCCTGCGTTGCAGCATCTGGCGCGATGCCGCGGAGAATGTCACCGAAAGCCTGACCAAGGGCACCCGGGTCATCGTGCAGGGACGTCTGAAGCAGCGGTCGTATGAGACCCGCGAAGGCGAGAAGCGCACGGTTGTGGAACTCGATGTCGAGGAGATCGGTCCCTCACTGAAGTTCGCCACCGCACGGGTCAATCGGGCCTCACGCGGTGGATCGTCCGGCGGTGGTTTCGGTTCCTCCGGTGGCGGCGCAAGCCGTGGCGGCGGATCGGGATCGTCGGCGCCCGAGGATCCGTGGGGCAGTGCCCCCGCGAGCGGGTCCTCGTTCGGCGGCGGCAGTGCAGCGGACGACGAACCACCTTTCTGAAATTTTTTGACTGGAGCATCACTTACACATGGCTAAAGCAAAAGGCGCCCGGAAGGTGCGCGTCGAAAAGGTCACCAAGACCAAGGCGTGCTCCTTCTGCAAGGACAAGAACACCAACAACATCGACTACAAGGACACCGCGCTGCTGCGTCGCTTCCTGTCCGACCGCGGCAAGATCCGTTCGCGTCGCGTGACCGGAAACTGCGTCCAGCACCAGCGTGACGTCGCGGTGGCCGTGAAGAACTCGCGTGAAGTGGCTCTGCTGCCCTTCACCTCGACCAGCCGATAAGCCGAAGGGAGAGAACACAACATGAAGCTCATCCTGACTGCTGCTGTGGAGAATCTCGGCGAGGCCGGCGATTCCGTCGAGGTCAAGGACGGTTACGGCCGTAACTACCTGCTGCCCCGCGGCCTGGCCATCAAGGCCACCCGTGGCGCCGAGAAGCAGGTTGCCGACATCCGTCGTGTCCAGGCCGTCCGCGAGGTCCGCGGCCTCGAGCACGCCAACGAGATCAAGCAGGCTCTGGAGAACCTGACCGACGTCTCGCTGACCGTGAAGACCCACGACTCGGGCAAGCTGTTCGGTTCGGTCACCGCCGCCGACGTGGCCGGTGCCATCCGCACCGCCGGCGGCCCGGCCGTCGACAAGCGCAACGTGGAACTGCCGAAGGCCCACATCAAGGCCACCGGCACCTACCCGATCGTGGTGAACCTGCACCCCGACGTCACCGCCAGCGTGCAGCTGGCCGTCGTCACCGGCTGATCGGTTCGACGCACACCTGATCACAGCCCGTCACACGCGAAAGCGTGTGGCGGGCTGTGGCGTTTCGAACGTCCCACCCGCTGGTTGAGTAGCCTCGTCCGAGCGAAGCGAGGCCGCGGCGTATCGAAACCTCCGCGCGCCGAGGCTGGTACTCACCCCCGGGTCTTCTCGTCGGCACTCACGATCTCGATCCGCCCTACCCGCTGGTTGAGTAGCCTCGTCCGAGCGAAGCGAGGCCGCGGCGTATCGAAACCTCCGCGCGCCGAGGCTGGTACTCACCCCCGGGTCTTCTCGTCGGCACTCACGATCTCGATCCGCCCCACCCGCTGGTTGAGTAGCCTCGAGGCTCCGCGCGCTGACGCTGGAACGTCCCTACCCGCTGGTTGAGTAGCCTCGTCCGAGCGAAGCGAGGCCGCGGCGTATCGAAACCTCCGCGCGCCGAGGCCGGTACTCACCCCCGCGCCTTCTCATCCGCACCCACGATCTCGATCGCCGCAGTGAACACCAGCCGCGCGTGCAACTCCATCAGACGCGTGAAATCGACCGCATCGCCACCGATCTCGCGCGCGACGAACAGCCCGTCCGCACCGGCGATCGCATACGTGGCGATCAGCGTCACGCTCTCGTCACTCAACTCGGGTCCCGCGTCACGCACCAACGCGGCGAACCGTTCGACGGTCAGCGCTCTCCGGTCAAGGTAGATGTCGCGTCCGAGTGGCTGCTTCTCGCGTTTCTGCAACGCGAGTTTGAGACCCAGCCGCAGAAAGTCGGGACTTCGGATGAGGGCGCTGGCAACGTGTCGGCCGATCTCCTGCGCCCGTTCCCGGGCCCCCGTTTCGGGCAGGTCGATGGTGGTCAGCCAGCGCTCGTAGCTGCGCTCGATGACCGCGGCGATGAGGTCGTCCTTGTCGGCGAACTGCCAGTAGATCGACGTGGGCGGTAGTCCGGCGCGTTTGCTGACCAGCGCGATCGTCGTGCCGTCGTAGCCGAGTTCCGAGGCGACCTCGGTGGCTGCGTCGAGGATCACCTCCCTCGGATTGCGTGCGGGACGGCGGCGTCGACGGGCGGTCGGCTCGCGCGACTGCGTCATGGAATCGGTCGCCTCCTTGACGTCCGGGGACATGAAACCGGTCCGCCGGTGGCATCTGGCGGACCGGCATAACTGTACGCGGCCGCACATGGACTGTAGTGATCCGTCCAATTACTGTATGAGTCACTACAGAGACTGTACGATTCACTACAACGGTTCCCCGCCCCCGAAAGGTCGCCCTATGAGTACGTCACACGGCGCAACGAATCCCCGCGTGATGCCGCCGGCGTCGGATCAGCACAACATCGTGTTCGTCTTCACCGACCAGGAGCGGTACTTCGAGCAGTGGCCCGACGGCATGTCGTTGCCCGGGCGGGAGCGAATGATGAACGAGGGTGTGAACTTTCGTCGTCACTACGCCTCGGCGACGATGTGCACGAGTTCGCGGGCCGTCATGCTCACCGGCTTGCAGACGGCCGACAACAAGATGTTCGACAACACCGACCTGCCCTTCGTCGCGCCGATGAGCTATGACCTGCCGACGATCGGTGACATGCTGCGGTCCGGCGGCTACTACACCGCCTACAAGGGTAAGTGGCATCTCAACGCCGCCTTCGACGTCAAAGAACCCGAGCATCTGTTCACCAAGGAGATGAACGACTACGGATTCTCCGACTTCGTCTGGCCAGGCGACGTGGTCGCCGGAACGTTGGGCGGGTACAACTTCGACACCGTCATCGGTGGCACGGCGGTGGCCTGGCTGCGCAACAAGGGCCGGCCGATGGCCGACGAGCAACGCCCGTGGGCACTGTTCGTCTCCCTCGTGAACCCGCACGACATCATGTACTTCGACACCGATGAGCCCGGTCAACCGGTCCAGGACACCGGTGATCTGCTTTTCAAGGCGTCGCCCGCGCCGGCGAACTCCTTCTACGACAAGACCTGGGGCGCCCCGATCCCGACGAGCCTGTCCCAACCGTTCGACGAGCCCGGCCGGCCGTCGGCGCACGGCGAGTTCGATCGTGCCTGGGGCTACGCGCTCGGCAGAATCCCCGCGGAAGAGGCACGTTGGCAACGCTTTTCGGACTTCTACCTCAACTCCATCCGTAGCGTGGACACGCAGTTGGAGATGCTACTGCGTGAACTGGACAACCTCGGCTTGTCCGAGAACACGATCGTGGTGTTCACCTCCGATCACGGCGAAATGGGTGGTGCGCATGGCCTTCGGGGCAAGGGTCCGTTCGCCTACGAGGAGGGCATCCACCTCCCGATGCACATCCGGCATCCCGACGTCCGCGGCGGACAGACCCTCGACGCGCTCACCAGCCACATCGACCTGGTGCCGTCACTGCTGTCCATGGCGGGCGTATCCGGGACCGACGCAAGCCAATTCGCGGGACGAGACCTTCCAGGCTACGACTTCTCCAATGCGTTGGGCAATCTGACTGCGGCACCACTTCATTCGGTGCGAGACTCACTGTTGTTCACCTACAGTGGTATCGCCACCAACGACGCCGAGACCATCGGCTTCGTCGCCAAGGTCAAGTCGGAGGGAGGAAACCCGTTGACGGCCATGGCCGAAGCGGGCCGCACACCGGATTTGATGAAGCGCGGAAGCCTGCGCACGATGTTCGACGGACGATACAAGTTCACCCGCTACTTCTCACCCATGCAGCGCAACAGTCCCGTCACCATCGACGACCTGTACCGGTTCAACGACGTCGAACTCTACGACCTCGAAACCGACCCGAACGAGATGACCAATCTCGCCGTGGTGCCCGGTGAGCATGAGGACCTGGTGATGCAGATGAGCGACAAGCTCGAGGAGAACATCAGGCGTGAAATCGGCGTCGACGACGGCCGCGAGATGCCGCACATGCCCAGCATCGAATGGCACCTGGAGATGATCGACCTGTAGAGGGGGGTGCTCCGGCCGGTCGAGTGGCCCCGGCTGTCACCTTCCGCTGCCCGTCGTCGCTTTCCCTCAGGCTGAGCTGGGTCAGCCATCATTTCCCGTAGGTTGCGTAAACTCGTTTCCCGCTGGTGGACTTGCGGCCACCTCCCGCTGGTCGAGTAGCCTCATTCCCGCTGGTTAGGTCGGTCACCTCCCGCTGGTTGAGTAGCCTCGACCGAGCGAAGCGAGGCCGCGGCGTATCGAAACCACGTCACCCGACGTTGGAACGCCCCGCCCGCCGGTCGAGTGCTGCGAGCTTGCGAGCAGTGTATCGAGACCACGCAAGACGAAAGGCAAACCAGCCCAACGCCTTACTGCAAACCAACAGCCGCCTAAGGCAACTGGCTCGATCCCCGCAACCGAGGCGGCAGATACTGCGGCGCCGGATTACTGCTGTGTCCCTTGCTATCCCAGGCGGGCCAGTAGAACTTGTGCCAACCGGGGGTGAAAATCAGTGCGCGACCACCGGTTCGGCAGGCCACCTCGTCGGCGCGTGGCACGGTGCAGGTGACTCCGGCTGCGGTGAGGCTCTGTCCCACCCGCAGCAGCGGCGGGCGGAACCCGCTGTTCGGTCCGAACTTGTAGCTCGGGGTGTACAGGAAACCGGTGCGTACCCACCACGGTCCCTGCTGGTCGGCGGTGATCGCGGCACCGAGCGTCTTGGCATCGGGGGTCGGTGCGGGAGCCGTCGCGGGCGCGCCCTGACAGCCGACGTAGCGCATCTTCGGCCCGATCTGGCAGTTCCACCGGCCGGTGGTGAAGAACGTCCGTCCGTTGTCGCTGTAGGCCAGCGACTGGAACGGTCCGGGATTGACCGGCGTGTAGAGACTCAGGTTGAACTCGGCGGGCAGGGGTGGCGCGGCGTGCGCGGGTGCCGCGGTCAGTGCGGGTCCGCCGACAGCCACCGCGGCAGCGGCAGCGACGACGGCGACCGCGCGCGACAGCTTGCCGAACCTGCGAATCGTGGACACGGCGTTCATTGCACCACAGTGCGCCGAGCGGGAGGGCCGATTCCGGCACCTGTCCACAGCGCACGTCGTGGCATTGGCCACTCCAAGGTCTGGTCAACCCGCTCTCACATACTGTTCACGTGGTCGTAAACGCGAGGTGGTTGTGTTGCCGCGCAACACGCCCGGTATCGAGAATCAAGCGACACGCCGTGGCAGCGGAAAACTCGTCTCTGTGGAATTCGTGCACATCCTCTGACCTGGTGATTGTCAGCAAACGGCGCCCAAACTCCTGATTTTGTCCACAAGTGCTGCACAGGCATCCGCAGGTGTACCCCAAACCGTCCACAATTGGTGCACAGGTTGGTCCACAGGGCCGTTTGAGTCGCGGCTGGACAGCTCCTAAGGTCTGCTCTCAGGTGTTCTCCGGGGCCGCGATGATGTCGGGCGGGCGGCGATTCTGTCGGTGGTGCCAGGTAGTGAATATCTCGGAAGACAACAGCGGCCGGTTCAGCGAGATCGGCCCGATGTGTGTGAGAGGTAGGCGTCGGTGGCGGTAGTCGATGATCGGGGGCACGGCGCATCGCGTGAATCCAACCGCGGTGGCGGTGGCGGCTTCGACGATGCGATCCCCGCCGAGGAGTTCGGCCGGCAACCCCCGCAGGACCTCGCCGCCGAACAGTCCGTTCTCGGCGGCATGATGCTGTCCAAGGACGCCATCGCCGACGTCGTGGAGAAGCTGCGGACCCAGGACTTCTACCGTCCCAACCATCAGGCCGTCTACGAGGCGATCCTGGAGCTCTACGGCAAGGGGGAGCCCGCCGACGCCGTGACCGTGTCCGCGGAACTCGAGCGGGCCGGTGAGTTGCGTCGTGTCGGTGGGGCGCCGTATCTGCACACCCTCATCTCGACGGTGCCGACCGCCGCGAACGCCGGCTACTACGCCGAGATCGTCGCCGAGAAGGCGATCCTGCGGCGCCTCGTCGAGGCCGGTACCCGCATCGTGCAGTTCGGCTATTCCGGCGCCGACGGCCAGGACGTCGCCGAGGTGGTTGACCGCGCGCAGGCCGAGGTCTACGAGGTCACCGAGCGCCGCACCGCCGAAGACTACGTCCCGCTCGAAGAGCTTCTGCAGCCGACGATGGACGAGATCGATTCGATCGCCTCGCGCGGTGGCCTGTCCCTCGGCGTGCCCACCGGCTTCGCCGATCTCGACAAACTCACCAACGGACTACATCCCGGGCAGATGATCATCGTCGCCGCGCGTCCCGGTGTCGGAAAGGCACTCGCGCTCGACACCCCGCTGCCCACACCCGCCGGCTGGACGACGATGGGCCGGGTCGCCGTCGGCGATGAGCTGCTCGACGCGCACGGTCGACCGACCCGCGTGGTCGCCGCGACCGAGGTGATGACCGAACGACCCTGTTTCGAGGTCGAGTTCTCCGACGGCAACGTCGTCGTGGCTGACGCACAGCACCAGTGGGTGGTCGACATCGACGACGCCACCCAGGTGATCACCACCGAGGACCTGCAGGGCCACGCCGGAAGCGCCATCATCCGTAACACCAAGCCATTAGAGTTGCCGCGCAAGCGGTTTGCGTACGGTCCCTACACTGTCGCGGCGCTGGCGGGCATGGCGTTCGACGACCCCGAGATCGGTATGCGCATCGACGCCGAGGGTGACGTCGATGTGATGACGCTGATGGCCGATCTCGGCGGCCGTGTGCCGCACGAGTACCTCCGAGGCTCGATCGCCCAACGGCGGGCCCTGCTCGCCGGACTGCTCGACGCACGCGCCAGCGTCGACGAGGACGGCTGGATCACCGTGCCCGCCGCCACGCGGCACATGAGTGCTGTCGTCGCCGATCTCGTTGCCGGACTGGGCTATACGTATCGGCGGTCGGCCACCGGCTGGCTGCGTGTCGACGCCGACGACGACGTCTTCACCGTTCACCACAAAGCGGTGCGGCACAAGGAACTTCGACGCCGCGCCGGTGTCCGGCGGGTGGTCGCGGTCCGTCCGGTCGACAGTGTGCCGGTGCGTTGCGTACAGGTCGACAACGACGATCATCTCTACCTCGCCGGTGAGGCGATGGTGCCGACGCACAACTCCACCCTCGCCATGGACTTCCTGCGCTCGTGCTCGATCCACCACGGCATGACCGGGGCGATGTTCTCGCTGGAAATGAGCAAGACCGAGATCGTCATGCGTCTGCTGTCGGCGGAGGCGAAGGTGAAACTCGGTGACATGCGCGGTGGTTCGATGACCGACGACGACTGGACCCGCCTCGCCCGTCGCATGGGTGAGATCTCCGAGTCGCCGCTGTTCATCGACGACTCACCGAACCTCACGATGATGGAGATCCGCGCCAAGGCGCGTCGACTCAAACAGCGCAACGACCTCAAACTCGTTGTGGTGGACTACATGCAGCTGATGACCTCGGGTAAGAAGGTCGAATCCCGACAGCAGGAGGTCTCCGAGTTCTCCCGCCAATTGAAGCTGCTCGCAAAGGAACTCGAGGTTCCGGTGGTCGCGATCTCCCAGCTGAACCGTGGACCCGAGCAGCGTACCGATAAGAAGCCGCAGGTGTCGGATCTGCGTGAGTCGGGTTGCCTGCCCGCCTCGACGCGCATTCTCCGCGCGGACAACGGAGCCGAGGTCACGCTCGGCGAGCTTCTGGAATCCGGCGAACAACCGCTCGTGTGGTCGCTCGACGAGCGTATGCGTATGGTTGCGCGCCCGATGGTCAAGGTGTTCCCCAGCGGGCGCAAAGAAGTGTTCCGGGTGCGCATGGCCTCGGGCAGGGTCGTCGAGGCCACCGGTAACCATCCGTTCCTGACGGTGGATGGGTGGATTCCGTTGGACCAGCTTGCTGCCGAAGACCGTGTCGCAGCGCCCCGGTGGGTTCCAGAGCCTCGACACTCTGACGTCATGCCGGAACCGGAGCTCATCCTACTTGCACACATGATTGGCGATGGATCGTGCGTCAAGCGCCAGCCCATTCGATACGCGAGTATCGACGAAGAGAACCTGTCGGCAGTTGCAGATGCCGCTGCGTATTTCGGGGTAACAGCTGTTCGCGACGAGTATGCGGCGGCGAGGGTGACGACGCTGCGACTTCCCGCGCCGTATCGCCTGACACATGGGAAGCGGAATCCGATCGCCGCGTGGCTCGACAGCCTTGGGCTGTTCGGTCTTCGCAGTTACGAGAAGTTCGTTCCTCGAGAAGTGTTTTCACTTACCAACGATCAGGTCGCCTTGTTCCTCAACCACTTGTGGTCAACATACGGCTCGGTGCGGTGGGACGAGAAGGCTGGTCAAGCTAGGGTCTATTACGCGACGACGTCACGCCGCCTTGCAGATGACGTCAGTCAGCTCCTCATTCGATTCGGTATCTACACGCGCGTGGTCCGCACCGAGAAGTCCGGCTACCGCGAATGCTGGCATGTGACGATTACCGGAGTCGACAATCAAACGGCATTCCTGGCCAAGATTGGCGTTCACGGTGCTAGGGGGCTTCAAGCTAAGGCTGCGCTCAAGCGACTGGAATCGGTTGAAGCCAACACCAACGCGGATACAGTGCCGAAGGCGGTGTGGACAGAGGTGCGAAGCTTGTTGAAGGACAAGGGAATGACGCATCGTGAGTTCGCTGCGGCTTTGGGTTCTCGGTTCTGCGGCTCAACGATGTGGAAGCACTCTCCCAGCCGTGCGCGCCTCGCGCGGGTCGCGGCGGTTCTCGACAGCGCGAACATCGAGATGCTCGCGACTAACGATGTCTACTGGGACAGGATTGTTGAAATCAAGAGTGTCGGTGAGCAGGACGTATTCGACGGTACTGTTCCCGGAACGCACAACTTTATCGCCGATGGAATCGCTGTTCACAACAGTCTCGAGCAGGACGCAGATATGGTGATTCTCCTTCACCGACCCGACGCTTTTGAACGCGACGACCCTCGTGCCGGTGAGGCCGATATCATCGTCGGTAAGCATCGTAATGGTCCGACAGCCACGATAACCGTTGCGCACCAACTGCATTTGTCGAAGTTTGTGGATATGGCGCGGGGGTAGCTGCGAGAGAATGTGAGACGACTGGCGGGGAGCTACTCGATGCTCCCTGCAGGCACAATCCACTGACAAGATTGTCCGGTAACCGAGGCTATCAGGTCGAAGTCGGCGTCGTAATGCAGAACAGCGATTCCCAGTTCTTCAGCTGCGGCAGCGATGAGCAGGTCCGGTATCTTGCGCCCCCGCTGGCTGCGGGTAGCGAGCAGCCGCTGGACCTGTAATGCTCGATTCACATGAGCGGCAGTCGTTTCCAGTGCCTCGAACGCATCGAGGGCTCCGACCAGTAGGTCCCATTCGGCGGCATTGCGGGCTGAGTAGCCAACTTCGAGGTCGCAGATGCGGGCACGACCGAGTTGTCCACTGTAGGCCAGCGGTTCGAGGGAGGCTCGGACCGCCGGATGTCCGAGCCGTTTCACCACGCTGGTGTCGAGGACGAAGCTCAGCGCCACGCGTCGGAGCGATCGTCGAGGTCGGCGTTCGCGAGCACGTCCATGGCTGCCGTGATCCGGCGTCCGCGACCGGTGGTCGCTCGGCGCAGTGCCTCGTTGACTGTGTCTTTGATTGTGCTGGTGCCCAACTCGGCACGCGCAGCGCCCAGCGTGTCGTCGTCGATGTCGATCAGGTGCTTGGCCATCGTGCAAGTATATACTCTTGACCTTGCGTATATACGGATCGACGTGACTAACGTAGGGTTCGAGCGCGAGGCGGGGAGGGTCTGCATGGTGGAAGTCGCGCACATCAGGGCAGGGAGCTTCACCTATATCCCCAGGACCGACGGATTGTCGATGTCCTTCGAGAATCTGTTGCGGAGGGCTGGAACCCTGACCATCATCCGAACAGCGGCCGATAACCTCGCCGTGTTGTCGACGGAAGGCTGTGACAACGAAATGATCTGCTGCACAGCCTGGCACGGTTGATTCATGCACCGCGAATGGCGAGTCGAGGTAGTCGACGACTGGGTGTCCGACGCTGACGGTGCCCAGCTTCGCACGGCCGATGAGCCATTGGGAACCAAGGAGAAGTTCTGGGTCCGAGCGCCGAATGGTGTGCGTTACCTGTTCAAGTACGCGCGCGTCAGGCAGGGGCGCACCATGGGTGAGGATTGGGTCGAGTGGGCTGTTCACGAGTTGGCCACATTGCTTTCGGTCCCTACGGCAACTGCCATCCCAGCAGTTCACAACGGCCGCAGAGGTGTTCTCTCGCACTCCGTGCTTGCAGCAGATGATCGCTTGATCCACGGCAACGAGTTGCTCGCGCGCGCGGACCCGGCGTACGACTCTCAAGCAGAGCGTGAGAACCCCGGTTACACGGTGCAGACCGTACGTGTCGCCCTGGAAGACATCGGTGCGCCGATCGCATGCCGGTCACCGATAACGACCGCGTTCGAGGCGTGGGCCGGATACCTGATGCTCGACGCGTGGGTCGCCGGTCGCGATCGGCACCACGAGAACTGGGCCGTGATCGAACACGTCGGACAATTGAATCTCTCGCCATCCTTCGACCACGGCAATGCGCTCGGATTCCAGGAACCGGAGTCGAAGCTCAGTGAGCTGGCCGACAACGATGACCTGCTGGCGCGATGGGCGCGACGCGGTCGCAGCCATCACTTCGGCGGCAGACCAAGCCTCGTTCACCTTGCGGTCGCAGCGCTGGACCTCGTCAATGACGAAGTACGTGAGTACTGGCTGGGTAAGCTCGCTGACCTCGATGACCACGACATCACATCGGTGTTCGCGGGCATTTCGCCTGAGTACTTGTCGGAGGAGGGGCGTACCTTCAGGGTGAAACTGCTCCACCTCAATCGGGAAGGGATCCTCCATGGTGACTGATGGGCTCACCCGTGTGGCGCCGGTCGCCGACGCCGAGGTGTCCCGCTGCCTGTTCTTGATTTGGCAGAATCCCGAGTCGCGCAAGTTCATCCGCGTTGGGAGTCTGTACGAACTCGTCGACGGGCGCTTCGCCTTCGCCTACACCGACGATGCCGTCGCTGCTGAGGACTTCTATCCGCTCACCCAGTTCCCCGATCTCGATCGCATCTATGTGTCCACCGGTCTGCCTGCGTTCTTTGTGAATCGGTTGATGTCGCGCAAACGGGAGTCGTTTTCCGGATATCTGCGCTCTCTGGGGATCGACTCACCGGAGCTCGACACCCCGATGGAATTGCTGGCCCGCACCGGCGGACCTCGCGAGACCGATACCTTTCACCTCGTCGACGATTTCGTGGCAGATGCTCACGGTCTGGTGACCAGTCGTTTCCTCGCCTCGGGTGTGCGTCACCTCGACCCCGAGGGCGCGCGCCTGGCAACCCTCGACGACGGGGATCGGCTCCAACTGTGTTCGAACCGCAACAACCCGAAGAACGAGCGGGCGCAGTTGATCTGCATCGGCACCGGGGAGCCGGTGGGCTATGTTCCCGACTGGCTGCTCGCCGACCTCGAGGACTTGCAGGCTCGGTCGAGCGAGCTCACCGTCATCGCAGAGCGAGTCAGCCCGCACGCGCAGCCGCACTTGCGTCTGCTCTGCCGCGTCGAAGCCCGGGTGTCGGTCGACCGGCTCGGGAGTACCGACTCCGAGGTTCGCCGCATCTAGGTTCTGGCAGACCCGGCCGAAGTCGGCAATCACACCCAGATCGGCGCGATCTCACGGCGATACCTGCGTCCGCCCACCGCATTGGCGACGAACACGACGGGATCGGGGATCTGCTTGCGCAGACCACGGCGATCGTTGTCGTCGGCGCCGTCCTGCAACCACGCGATGAGTTGGCCGAGGCGGCCGAGTTCGGACTTGATGACTGTCTTGGTGGCCGCCTTCATCTCTGGGGTCTCCTGGTAGCGCGCGGAGATCGGTTCGAGATCGCGTTCCTCGTGGGCGAGGTGGTTGAGCAGGACGTCGCTGAGGTGTCCCACTGCCACACGTGCCTTCTGGGCGGATTCCGGGGTCGCGGCCGAAGCGAAGTCCTGCATGCTGCGATCAGCCCTGTCGAGGGCGGCGCGCATCGCGTCGTGTTCGCCGTCCAGTTCCTCGACCATGGCCAGGTCGGGGCACAGCTTCTGCAGGACGGGCCAGAAGATGTCCTCCTCGTAGGAGTGATGGTGGTGTAGTTCGGCCGCCAGCATGTCCCACGCAGCCGTGAGCTGCCGGGCGCGTTCGGGAGCGGTGGTGTCGAAGTCGCCCAGGGCGGTGTCGAACCTGGCCAGGGTGCGGCGGAAGGCCGCGTGGATGACGGTGTTCATGGTCTGGTGAGTGGTGTTGACGGTGGTCATGATTACCCCGCAGATTATTCGGATAAGTATGTGCCAGTGGTGAATTGGTAGGAAGACCGGACGAGGTCGAGGAGGATGTCGGCTTCGTGGTCATCACGCGGTGCGTAGAGCATCACCAGGGTCGGTGGCACCTGGCCGGACGCGACCAGCAGGTGAGGCTCGGCCCATCCGGACTCCTGCGCGCGAAGCGCCAGGTCACGGGGAAGCGCGGCGTGAAAGCTGTAGTCGCCGTTGGCATGTCCGTGGGCGAACTCGCTTCCGGTGATGAATGATTCGGATGGGCCGGTCGCCAGTTGGGGTGCGAGCACCAACGCGCGTGCACCTTCGACGGAGATCTGGGATTCGGCCTCGGTCACACCTGGCCACGTCAACGCCGCGTCCAGGACCGCGTCCATCAGGCGCCGTGACTCCGGCTGCTGGTTGGTCTGGCTGTGCGGGATGGTGCTCGTCGTCGACGGCCGCGGTCCGGCCCGCCGGGTGAGGATGCGCACCTCACATTCCCGTCCAGATGATCTCGATCGGAATGCCGTCCGGGTCGTGGAGTTGCACCATCACCAGGGGCATCGGGTCGTCGGTCTCGTGGAGCGGCCCGTGTTCGACGCCGAGTTCGTCGAAGTGTGCCACCCAGGAGCGGACCTCGTCCCCCGACGACGCCGCGAGGGCGAGATGGTCGAGCCCGGTACGGCGTGCGTCGAAGAACTGCCGGTCGGCTTCGTGGTGATGGTCGAGGCCGAGAAAGAAGGTGGTGCCCGGCCGCGTCATGACGACCGCGTAACCCGTGTCGTTGTCATGCTTTTCGACGAACGCGCGAACGAGTCCGAGTGTCTGGCCGTACCACGCCTCGCTGGCGTCGACGTCGCGCACGGTGATGCCGAGGTGGTGGAATCCGAGCAGTTCAGGGGTGGTGGACATGGTGGTCTCCTCGGGGCCGAAGTCACTGGAACGTTATGGTGTAATGTGATTCCAGTAACACGGACACTAGAATGTCGTTACACCGTTGTCAAGGGAGGACCGATGACCGCCGAAACGCGGGGCAGGCGCCCATCCGCGAAGGCCGAGCAGGCGATGGCCACTCGCGTGCGGATCGTCGACGCTGCGACCGAACTGTTTGTCTCCGAAGGCTTCCTCACGACCACGATGTCGGGAATCGCGAAGCACGCCGGCGTCGCCGTGCAGACGCTGTACCTGTCGTTCGGCAGCAAGGCGTCGATTCTGAAGGCGGTGTTCGACGCGGCGCTGGCCGGCGGCGACAACGCCGACGGCATCCTGGAGCAAGAATGGTTTCAGGCGGTCATCGACGAACCGGACGGCCCCACGGCGTTGCGACTTTTCTGCGCGAACGCAAGCGAGGTCATCGGCCGCGCTTCGCTCGTGTTCAACGTGATACGGATGGCCGGAGCCGACCCCAAGGTGGCGGAGTTGCTGGCCGAGAACAGACAGTTGCGACTGGGCGGCTACCGACTGATCCGCGACGCGCTCGTCACCCGCCCCGGCTACTCACCGACGCTCGATCCCGATGTCGCGCTGGGCATCATGTTCGCCGTGGTCAGCGAGGATACCTACCTGATGCTCGTCCACGAGTACGGCTGGTCGCATGAGCGCTGGACCGAATGGATCACTGAAACCATTGTGTCACAGCTGTTTCCGAAGGAGAACTCCTAGTCAGGTGCCAGCAGCAGTTGCCGCGCGGCGAGAGGCTACAGGGCGTATACGCGCAGTACCACGACGCGAACAGTGTCGTCATTGATGATGTAGACCACGAAGCCGGTCCCGTTTGCGAAATCTGTGCTCCATTGGTCCGCCAACTGGTCGTAGCGGCCGACTCCTTTGGGGTCGCTGAGGACCTGCTCGAACTTCGCATCAAAGGAGGCGCGTGCTGAGGGGGTGAGAGCGTCGTACTGGCTGCGCGGCACCTCGGTCCATACCGGGGTGTACAGCGTCATCGTCGTTGTGTCCAGTGCCCGTTCTCGAGAGTGAAGGTTCCGGCGAGGTCCCCCGCGCCGGCCTTCTCTGCAGCGTCTCGCTGGTCCGCGGGGATCGGGTTCAGGCGTAGGTGTGCGATGCCCCACCAGTGGGTGAGGACGCGTTCGATACGGCTGGTATCGAAATCGCCACCGGCTTCAGCGAGTGCGGCGTGGAACTCGGCCTCGAAATCGGGAAGCTCGTCAGGAGATGCTGCTTTGAGCGCCGCACGGATTGCGGGGCCTGTCTTGTCGACCTGTGTGTACGTGGTCACGGAGGTGATTCTACGGGGACGCAGACCCTCGGATGGTTGAGCAAACAGACGCTGGGGACAACGAGTGACCACGCCGGTTCGAGATGGCCATGCCACGTCGGGGAAGCGGTGTCCCGGCGCGGACCAACGGCGTGGGCGGTGAATGGCGAACGGCGGCCAGCAGAGTCACAGTGGTGTGTGCCGACTTGTCGGGCCCGGGTATCCAGGAGGGCCGTGTCAGATCGGCGCCGGCCGCTACCGTTACGAGCGTTCCGCGGAACGCTCCGCCTACCGCACCGCCCTGCTCCAAGACGCGGTGCCCCTCGGGCCGATGACGAGTCGGTGAGTACCGCAGGATCGGAAGCGCCCGATCGACCACGCAGGCCGAGAAACAATCTGCTAAACGTCAAGCGTGTTCACTATCGGAATAGCAGAGCTGAGTCATCGCGGATCAGAACTGGTCAGGATGGTGGAGCAGGCCGGCGCCGAGTTCGATCTGACCAGACAGGGCCGCGACACCGGCGTGTTGTCAGGTGCCGTTGGGTGATGCTGATTCACCTCGACACCAATGTCCTCAAAAAAGGGTTGCCGGCCGGAGCGGTGCTCGCAGACGACGACGACACCCAGGTCAGCTCCATCGTGTACGCGGAGTTCTTGGAAGGGCTCAACAGTTCCGATGCCGGCTCGTAATCTCCACACAGAAACAACAATCGCGAATCGATGCGCTGCACCACGGTGGCCGGGGCTGCGTGCCCGTCGACGCAGAGCGGAACCCGAGCAGGCACCTGACGACATGAACCTGCCATCACACGACGAGATCACCCGCTTCGATCAGCGAACACGCCGGTACTTCCTCGCCGCCCGGGTGATCTCCGCCGTCTTCGTGGTGTGTGGCGGCATCGCCATGGTGGCCCCACTTGTCGTGGGGGAACCCGAGGCATTGATCGTGGGAGTATCGATCTTCGTCCTGGGTGCCGCCATGCTTCTGCTCGCCATCGGAAGGTCCGATGCCGCTATGTCACCGGTCTTCTTCTCCGTAACCCAAGGGGGTACCTGGTGGAACGGGCTGAAAGTCATTGCGCACCTGTGTGCTTTCGTTTATGCCGCGTTTGCCTGGGTGACGTTCGCCGCCCCACCGCGGTCCGCTGATTCGTCCAGTCTCCAGACGATGACCGTCGGTGCGATCTACGCAATCATCGCCCTGGTCTCGCTGGTGGCCGCGATCCTGGTGGACTGCAACTACTTCCGCCGACCGGCATCGAGGTGTCGGCTCGGGGTGTCACCGTGCAATACTTCCGTCGGCGGCTCTACCTCCCGATGTCTGACATCGGCAAGGTCACCCTGTTCCCGCAGGGTGCCGGGGAGATCCACATCTTTCCCGCAGATGATCGTCTGATCCAGCGCGAGGTCGGCGGCTACTTCACCCCGTCAGCCAAGGACCCGACCATCCCCATCTACGTCCTCCGCAACGGTGTCACCGCCCGGCAGCTGATTGAGAACCTCACTCGCTTCGCTTGGACAGCAACGACTCCCGACGACAGCAGCGAATCAACGAACCTGACATGACGAGCCGTGCTGCCGGTGATCGACGCGACCCGTCGAGCGGCGGTTCACCCGCAGTGCCGTCATCACGCGACCGCCGACACGTCATCACGTGTAAGGTCGGCCACAACGACTGAGCCGGGACGCCTCGGAGTGCGCGGATATGCATCTCCCTGGCGTGTAGAGGACCCGGCGACGGGAGAGTTATGGACCGGCGTTCCTTCTTGAAGCTGTCGGGTGCAGCCATGGCAACGACGGCCGTGTCCGGTGTCGGGCTTTCGGCCGCGGGTCGAGCAACGGCGCTCCCACCGCGCTATGGCACCTACGAACGGATCGTCCCCGAGATCTTCCGTCCCGCTCCCGTACCTCGTCACCACTCGGAAGCGATCGTGATCGGCAGCGGCTTCGGTGGTGCGGTCAGCGCGCTGCGTTTGGCCGAATCCGGTATCCAGACAACAGTTCTCGAGCGAGGATCGCGCTGGCCGCACGATCCGCGGCGGGCGATCTTCGGCTTCGACGGACGCATGATGTGGCATGTGCATCGGTCCATCGCCGAGGGGGCACTGGATTCGACGCTGGCCGGTCCCGCGTACACGCAAACCCTCGCGTCGGCGGCCGTGATCGACGATTTCGGTGGGATCTTCGAGTTCAGCTGGCACCGCAACGCCGCGATCCTCTGCGGGGCGGCGGTGGGAGGTGGATCGGTGGTCTACCTGGGAATCACCGTTGCCTCCGAACGTATCCCCTTCGACGAGGTCTTCGCCGGAACCGTCGACTACGACGAGATGGTGCGGGTCTGGTATCCGAAGGCACTTGCCGGGTTGGCGGCTTCCGTTATGCCCGAGGAGGTGTACCGGGACAGGGCTTTTCGCAATCATCGCGACTTCGTGGGTCTGGCCACCAGAGCCGGATATCGACCCCGCGCGGTGGCGGGCAACTGGCGCTGGAACGTGGTGCGCGACGAGATCGCCGGACGCGCCGTACCCATGGCGACCACCGGAGCCATCGCGAACTCCAATGGATCCCTGAACTCCCTGGACTTCAGCTACCTCCGGCGCGCCGAGGCCACCGGCAACGCGACCATCCATCCCCGCCACCAGGTCAACGGAATTCACGTCGAACGCTCCGGCCGCTACGTCCTCGACGTCGACTACGTCAGTCCCTACGGCGACATCCTCGCCCGGCGCACACTCACCACCGATCGACTGGTCGTCGCCGCCGGCTGTTTGGGGACCAATCGACTCCTGGTGGCCGCCCGAGACACCGGAGCGCTGCCAAATCTCAACGAACACATCGGAACCGGGTGGGGTAACAACGGTGCCGGCACCATCGAGGTCGAGATCGGCGGCGCCCGCACCCCCCAGCCGTCGATCGGTGGGCAGGGCTTCTTCGACACCGACGGCCCGTACGCCCGGGCCGTGGTCAATGGCACCGCCTCGCAAGGTCCGCTGGATGCGCTGACCGCTGCGACGAGTGAGTCGGTCATCAAGATGGGTATCACGTCGGTCGACCACTCGCGCGGCGCCTTCACCTATCGCCGCGATACCGGCCGGGTGATCCTCGACTGGCCGGCCGCGGGCCACACCGACGTCGTCGCCAACTGCCTGCGCATCGGTCGTCGTCTGGCCGAAAGATCGAACCTACCGGTGAATGGTGTTGTCTACGAACGTGACACCACCTGGGCCCACTGCATGGGAGGCGCGACGCTGGGTACCGCCTGCGATGAGTACGGCCGCGTCAAGGGCTACCGCAACCTCTACGTCAATGACGGCGCGATGATGCCCGGATCGGCGGGAGCATCCAACCCGTCGTTGACGATCACCGCGGTGGCCGAACGCAACATGGCCGCCATCATCGCGGCGGGTGGATGATGCCGGCGCTCAACCTGATGCGAGAACGCTTCGCCCACGCACGAATTGGCCGACTGGCGACGGTCACGCCCACCGGCGCGGCGCATGTGGTGCCATTCGTGTTCGCGCTCTCCGACGAGACAATCTATAGCTGCGTTGACCACAAACCCAAACGCACCAACAGGTTACGACGACTGATCAACATCGAGGCGAACCCTGCGGTATCGATCCTGGTGGATCACTACTCCGACACCTGGGACGAGCTGTGGTGGGTCCGCGTCGATGGGATCGCAAGTGTCATCGACGCCCAGGATCCGCAGGGTGCGCACGGCATCGATGTGCTCGCCGAGAAGTATCCGCAGTACCGCGATCGACGGCCCACCGGACCCGTGGTGATCGTTCGCGATCTGAGCTGGCATTCGTGGTCGGCGCGCGACGAGTTCTCGACGTGACCGCGGCCCTCGAGCGTTTCGCCCGCGGTCCGGTGGCCGCGGCCGCCGTCGCGCAGGCCGTCGTGCTGACCATCAGCTCCTTCGGTTACGACTATCAGCGCGACGAGCTGTACTACCGGATGCTCCGACCCGCTTGGGGTTACGTCGATCAACCTCCGCTGACGCCGGCCATCGCGCGGATGACCCTGCACGTGGCCGACGCCCAGTGGGCGCTGCGCATCCCCGCGACGCTGGCATCGGCGCTCTCGGTGGTCGTCCTGGCGATGATCACCTGGCGGCTGGGTGGCGGACGGGTCGCCCAGACGCTGGCCGCGTGGGGGTATGCCACCGCAATGATGCCGCTGATGCTCGGCCACGTCCTGTTCACCTCGACCATCGACCTGCTGCTGATCCTGCTGGTGGTGTACGCCCTGCTGGTGGCGGTGCAAGGTCGCCCCCATTGGTTCTTGGTGGCCGGTCTGATCGCGGGGGTGACCACCTACAACCGGTGGCTGGTCGTGATCGTGGTCGGCGGTCTGATCCTCGGTCTACTCCTGCTGGGGCCGCGGCGGGCGTTCCGAACACCGTGGCCCTACGTCGGCGGCGTCGTCGCGGTGATCGTGGGCCTGCCGAATCTGCTCTACCAGGCGCACCACGGCTGGCCGCAACTCGAGATGGGTGCGGCACTCGGCGCGGAGAACGGCGCGAGCGTCCGCGGTGGTTTCGTGCTGATGCTGATCGTGATGCTCGGGCCGCCATTGGTGGCGGTCTGGGGCACCGGAGTCGTCTGGCTACTGCGCTCGGACCGACGCCACGTCGACGGCTGGCTCGTGGTCGGATGCGCCGTCCTGTTGGTGTTCACCTTCATCGGCGGTGCGCAGCCGCACTATCCGGTGCACCTATTGTCGGTGATGTACGCCGCCGGATGCGTGCCCGTGGCAGCGTGGTTGTCGGGCAACCGATTCCGACGGCGATTGCTGATCCCCGTCGTCGCCATCAATGCGGCGGTGTCGATCGTGTTGGCGTTGCCGGTGATCCCGCTGCGAACTGTCGGTCGCACCCCGGTGGTCGACGCCGGGCCATTGGTGGCCGACCAGATCGGATGGTCGCAGTACGTGGCGCAGATCGCCGGGATCTACCAGGGTCTGCCGGCACCGCGGCCGCCGATCCTGGCCTCGAACTACGGGGAGGCCGGAGCACTCGCCCGCTACGGTCCCGCGTACGGTCTGCCCGAGCCGTACTCCGGGCACAACGCGCTCTACGACCAGCGTGCCCTCCCCGAAGACACCGACGCCGTCCTCGTCATCGGCGGTCAAGTACGCAGGGCTACACATCTTTTCGGCTCGTGCACCACGCTCGGGACCCTCGACAACGGGCTCGGCGTTGACAACGAGGAGCAGGGGCAGCCCGTCGCACGCTGCGACGATCCGCATGACCCGCAACTTTTGTGGCCGGCGCTACGACACCTGGACTGACGTCGTGGCATCGCTGGTCGGGGAAGCGTTCAGCAGCCCCAGAGAACCCAGCAGAATATATTCTGCGCGTTACGGCCGCGAAACGAAGGTCTAACAGCGGCGTCAACCCACCGGCTTAGTACTACAGCCGTAGATCGGGTTTATTGTTGTTGTGACCTGCGGTTTTGGTGGCATTGTTGGGCGCGTTTCTGGTGACGTCGGCGCCACAGGGTCCAGTCGAGGATGCGGTCGACGGCGTG
>NZ_JBDZDJ010000027.1:0-74600 GCF_040049135.1 Gordonia sp. VNK1
CGATGCCGTGTTCGGCCAGCAGCGTCGGACGCCCGACGGTGACCACACGTCCCTGGACCAGACCGCGCACGCCTCGACCTTCGAAGTTGCGGAAGTCGTCGACCTCGTCGAGCGGCCCGACTTCGGCGGCTGCACCAGCAGCGATGGCGGCCGCGACGGGGTGCTCGGAGGCATTCTCCACCGCCCCCGCGAGGGCGAGCACGTCTTCGCGAGTGGTGGAGGGAGCAGTGGTGACCTGGACGAGTGTCATCTGTCCCGTGGTGACCGTGCCGGTTTTGTCGAGGACAACGGTGTCGACGGTTCGGGTGGATTCCAGGACTTCGGGGCCTTTGATCACGATGCCGAGTTGGGCTCCGCGGCCGGTACCGACCAGAAGTGCGGTCGGGGTGGCCAGTCCCAGAGCGCAGGGGCAGGCGATGATCAGCACAGCGACCGCGGCGGTGAACGCCGCTTGCAGGGGATAGCCGGCGCCGATCCACGCGCCGAGGACAGCGATGGCGACGGCGATGACCACCGGCACGAAGACACTTGAGATCCGGTCGGCCAGTCGCTGGGCGTGGGCTTTGCCGGTCTGGGCGCGTTCGACCATCGCGGCCATTTGCGCGAGTTGGGTGTCCGCTCCCACGCGGGTCGCCCGCACCCGCAGGTGCCCGCCGGCGTTGACCGTTCCGCCGGTCACGGTGTCGGCGGGGGCAACCTGGACTGGCATCGACTCGCCGGTGACCATGCTGGCGTCAACTGCCGAGGTGCCAGACACCACCACACCGTCGCTGGCGATCTTCTCGCCGGGCCGCACAATGAACTCGTCGTCGACGGCGAGCTCGCCGATCGGTATCCGATGCTGGTGGCCGTCCCTGACCACCGTGACGTCTTTGGCGCCCAGCTCCAACAAGGCCCGCAACGCCGCACCGGCTTGCCGTTTGGACCGCTTCTCGAAGTATCGGCCGGCCAGGACGAACATCGTGACCCCCGCGGCGACCTCGAGGTAGATGTTGCCTGCACCGTCAGAGGCGCCGACCGTCAAGGTGAATCCGTGGGTCATGCCTGGTTGTCCGGCGGTGCCGAAGAACAACGCATACAACGACCACAACAGCGCCGCGGTGGTGCCGACCGAGATCAGGGTGTCCATCGTGGCCGCGCCGTGGCGCAGGTTGAGCAACGCGGCGCGATGAAACGGCCAGGCCGCCCACACGATCACCGGCGCGGCCAACGTCAACGACGCCCACTGCCAGTAGGTGAACTGCAACGTCGGGACCATTGCCAGCGCGATCACCGGTACCGAGAGAACCACCGCACCGATCAGTCGGTGACGCAAGGCCACGAGCTCCCCGTCGTCGTCCGAAGGGTCGTCGTCGGGGTCGGCGCCTGTGGGAATGGCGGGCAGCGCAGCGCGGTACCCGGCCTGTTCGATGGTCTCGATCAGCAGGTGGGGGTCGACACCGGCGCGTGCGCTGACGTGAGCTTTTTCGGTGGCGTAGTTCACCGAGGCGCTCACTCCGTCGAGTTTGTTCAGTGTGCGTTCGATGCGTGCCGCGCACGAGGCACACGTCATGCCCGACACGGCGAGTTCGACATCGACGGTGCCTGTCTGCTCGGCGGTGGCCGCAGGTGGGTGGATCGGAGCTGAGGTGGTCATGGGGAAGTTCCTCGAAGGGTGAGCGCCTCGGTGCAGTGCCTCGGTGCAGTGGCCCCGGGGTGGCGCTGGTTAGCGAGTTAGTGTCCGGCGTGCGGATCGGCCGAGGGGGCCGTGGAGTTGGTTGTCGGGGCCGGGGCGCCGGTGGGGGCGTCGAGAACGAAGGTGGCGGTGTGCACAGCGCCGTCGACCTGGAAGTCGAGGTAGAGCAGATAGCGGCCCGGGGTGGGGGCGGTGGTGGCGAAGCGGACCTGTGGTCCCGCGAGTTGACCGGCGGTCGGTGCCGCGCCCTCAGGGTGAACATGCAGGTAGGCCAGGTCGCCCTGACGCAGAGCCACCAAGTGACCGAAAGCGCCCAGATACGGCTGCAAGGTAGTGACCGGTTGTCCTGCTCGCCGCACGGTGACGGTCAATTCGGACTCGACTCCCGCGCGCAGGTGCCCGGCCAGCTCGATGTCGAACCCGTCGACGGATGACTGTCGTGATTCGGCGGCGGCTGGGGCCGGCTGGTAGTCACCGCTGACTTCGACGGTGCTGGTCAGGGTGAGGGGTTGACCGGTGGCGGCGGGCACGAAGTCGGCATAGATCCGGTAGCTGCCTCCCGTCGCCCACTGCCAGGGCAGCGACCAGCGCCCTTCGGGCGAGAGAGTGGGGTGCACGTGTCGAAAGTAGGCGCCATCCGCGCGGACGACGATCAGGTGCAGCTGCTTGTCGTGCTCGGTGGCGAAGTCGGTGACCGCGGCCCCGGCGGCGTCGAGGATCTCAAAGCTCAGCGGTGCTTGCATCCCGGGCGCATGGGGTGCCACCACATTTCCCAGGATGAAGCCGCCTGCTGCCAGCGAAACCCCGCGAACCTGATCGGCACCGGGGGACGCAGATGATGACGGTTGGGCAGTGTGGCCGACATGGGTGGACTCGGCCGACGACGGTCGTGGCCGATCGGGTGCGACACCCGCGGCGATGGCATAGGCCGCGGCGAAAACTATCAGCAGAGCCGCAGCGAAGACGCCGAGCTTGGTTGGAACATTCATCGCTGGATTCCTGTCATCGGTGGTGGCGACACACACGCCGCCCGGAGAAGGGCTGAAGTCGCCAGTGGGCAGACACTTCAGCCCCTCATCGGCTACTGCGCCAGGTGGTAGCCGGCCTCTTCGACCGCGACGCGGATCGCGTCGGGCTCGATCGGGGCCGAGCTGGAGATGGTGACTTGCCCGCTGGCCACGTCGACCTCGACGTCGGTCACGCCGGCCAGTGCTCCGACTTCTTCACGCACCGACGACGCGCAGTGCCCACACGTCATTCCGGAGACGATCACTGTCGATGTGCTCATGAGATGTGCCCTTTCGGTACAGCAGTGGTGCCGACGACCCTCAGGAGGCCTGTCGCTGTGGCGTCTCGCCACACCACCTTTATACCCTACCCCCCTAGGGTAATCAATGGGTGGAGGTGGGTTGAGCTTCGGTGGGGGCGGAGACGCTGAGCCATCCGCGGCGGTGCAACATCAACAGGGCGGACGCCGCCGCTATGCCGGTGAGGACCAAAGCGATCCACACCAGTTCGGGCATGTCGCGGGTGGTGGCCGCGCTGAACAGCCACCCGGTCGCGGCATTGCCGAGCAGAATCCCGATCCCGACGATGGTGTTGTAGAGCCCGTAGTGGGTGGCGACAAGCGTGCCGCGGGCCAGTCCCACCACAGTGTCCATTTCGAATGGGAACACTGCTGCGGTGGCGGCGGCGAGCAGGGCTGCGGTGAGTAGCAGTGCGGCGATGTTGAGGGCGATGTTGCGCTGATGCGTTGCGGCGCTGGCGACTAGGGGCAGGAAAGCTGCAGCCATCAGTGTCATTCCCACGCTCAGGCTGCCGGTACTGCCCCAGCGGTTGCCGAACCATGCGGTGATGCGTAGCTGTCCGGCGATGGCCACCAGACCGGTCACCACAAACATTGCGGTGACAATGCTGGTGGCGAGGGTGGGGTTGTCCGCTATGCGGTCGGCGTGCAGGGGCAGCGCGAGGTAGACCTGAAAGGACAGCACATACGAGCTGGCCATCGCCACAGCGAAGAGCAGGAATCGCCGGTTACGTACGACGCTGCGCCAGTCCTGAATGATCGAGGTGTTGCTTGGGGCTGGTGTTGTTGCGGGTAGCGCTTTGATCTGCACGAGGGTCAGGACCGCGAAAACTGCTGCCGCACACAGGGAGGTGAGCCGAAAATCCAAAGCGGTCAACGCCAGTCCGACCAGCGGCCCGAGCAGGATGCCGGCCTGGTAGAAGACGTTGAACACGGCGAATGCTTCGATGCGACGTTCACCGGCGTCGGCGGCCAGGTAGGCGCGGACGGCGGGGTTGAACAGCGCCCCGGCGAATCCCGTTGCCGCCGAGGCGATCAGGATCGCGGGCAGCGAACTGGCCAGGGCCAGTAGGATGAATCCGATGACCCGCATCAGGCATCCGGCGATGATGAGCGGTTTGTACCCCCAGCGGTCAGCGAGTGTTCCCCCGATCAGGAACATGCCCTGCTGGGAGAAGTTGCGTATCCCCAGGACCAGGCCCACTGCCCATGCCGCCAGGGCCAGCGGGCCGGCGAGATAGGCGGCGAGATAGGGCATGAGCATGTAGAAGCCGAGGTTGATGGTGAACTGGTTGACCATCAGCACTTGGCTGGGGCGATCGAAGCTGCGGAAACTGCGGTAGAGGCGTCGCATAGGTCAGCTCGTGGGCTCGGTGTGCGGCATGTGAGTGGGGTCGATGATGGTGGGGCACCGGGTCCAGCTACTCGCGACCTGGGTCAGCGGATCGTTGATGGTGTGGGGGGCAGTGGGCGCTGGCGCGTCCATCAGGTCGTGAGCTTGGCAGTACTCGTCGTTGTAGATGGTTCCGTAGTAGCGGGCGGGGCCATCGGGGAAGACCGCCGCGATGCGCGTATCGGCCGAACGAGTGCGAGCCAGCCAGCCCGAGACCAGGGCCACCGCGCCCACGCTCCAGCCGCCGGTGGCGTACTGCGTGGCGGCCAGGGTGCGGCATGCCCAGACTGCTTCGGCCGGCGCCACCCAGTGCACCTCACTGAACTGGTCGTAGGCGACGTTGCGGGGGTAGATGCTCGAGCCGAGTCCCCGCATGATCCGTGACTGTGCGGGCTGGCCGAAGATCGTCGAGCCGATGGTGTCTACGCCCACGACTTCCAGCTCAGGGTTGAACTGCCGCAGAGTATGAGCCACACCGGCTGAGTGCCCACCGGTGCCCACCGAACACACCAGGACATCGATATGGCGCAGCTGCGCGATCAGCTCCACACCCAGTGAGCTGTAACCGGTCACGTTGTCGGGGTTGGAATACTGGTCGGGACACCACGCAGCCTCGTCGAGTGCGAGCAGGGCGCGCACACGGTCGCGGCGGGCTTGTTGCCAACCCCCGACCGGGTGGGGCTCGCTGACGACATCGACCCGGGCGCCGTAGGCGGCGAGCATTTGCCGCAGGATCGGTTCCAGTCCGGGGTCGGTCACCAAGGTCACCGGATGACCGAACACAATGCCCGCTAGCGCTAACCCCAATCCCAGTGTGCCGCTCGTTGATTCGATGATCTGCGCCCCCGGGGCCAGCTCGCCGCGGGCGCGGGCGCGTTCGACCATGTGCAGCGCCGGCCGGTCTTTCATGCCACCGGGGTTGAAGCCCTCCAGCTTGGCCCAGAAACCGTGCCCGTGCTCGGCAAAGGGTTCTTCGATCCGCAGTACCGGGGTGCCGCCGACCAGCTGACGACTCAGCCCAGCACGGCGCGATGTGGCCTCGGCAGGGAAGGTGGTGGCGAATGGATCACTGGTGGTGAGGCTGTAGGAGACAGTCACACGGGCATCCTCTGCATCGATGGACAGGATGTCGCCGGGCCGAAAGCAGATCAACAGTGTGAGAGGGAACTGGGACATATCGTTCGGCGCGGCGACACCGCCACCTTGCCCACTCAACCTCAAGGCTGATCGGCGGTCGGGATCAAGATCTGCTCAAGAATGCCCGCGGGGTTGGATGGTCGTGTAAACCACCGCCACCATAGGGACGTGCCTCATGACCGCGTCATCGTCGACGACGACCTTCGTGGGCCGGCGGCCCGACCACCGCACGGGCTACACGCGCTGGTCATCGAAGATGAGCCTGACATCGCCGAGGTTGTCGCCGACTACCTGCAGCGCAGCGGATTTGTGGTCACCATCGCCCACGACGGCCAAGAGGGGATCGCCGCCGCACGCACGGTGAGTCCTGCGGTAGTCATCCTCGATCTGGGTTTGCCCTCGATCGACGGCGTCGAGGTGTGTCGGCAGTTACGCACCTTCACCGACGCCTAAATCGTGATGGTCACCGCCCGCGCCGACGAGGTCGACACCATCATCGGTCTCGCGGTTGGAGCCGACGACTACCTCACCAAACCGTTTCGTCCTCGTGAGCTGATGGCGCGCATCGACGCCATGCTGCGCCGTCCGCGCCCGACCTCGGCGGTAGACACAGCACACCCGCGGACACTGGGGGAGCTGACCCTGGACCCACAAGGCCGTGAAGTGCGGGTAGAAGACACACTCGTGGAACTGACCCGCACCGAATTCGACGTTCTGGAAGCCCTGAGCCGACGGCCCGGTGTGGTGTTCAGTCGAGAACAACTGCTCACCGAAATCTGGGGACCCAACTGGGTCGGCGATGCCCACGTTGTCGAAGTTCATATCGCCAGCCTGCGCCGCAAACTCGGCGACAGCGCCGCGGCCGGTCGATTCATCCGTACCGTGCGCGGCGTGGGCTACCGGATGGGTGACGGCCAACCTCGAGGAGACAGCCATGAACGGTGATCGACGACGGGCACGTATCCCGGGCAGCTTCGGCTCCCGGTTGATGCTGGCCCAGGCCATCGTGATCGGCGGCGGCGGCATCAGCGTCGCGATCGTGGCACTGTTCGTCGCGCCGCACACCTTCCACGATCACCTCGGCCAGTCCAGCCTCGAACCGGGATCAGCACAGGCCGAACACGTCGAGGCCGCATTCACCTTCTCCATCGTCGTCTCGATGACCGCAGCCCTGGTCACCTCGACGATCCTGGCCACGGCCGTCAGCTGGTTCCTGGCTCGCCGCGTACAACAGTCAGTCGCCAGCGTCGCGCGCTCGGCTGTGGCGATCGGCGCAGGCAACTACCGCACCCGTGTTCCCGATCGCCAGCTCGGCACTGAGTTCACCCAGCTCAGCCGAGCCATCAACCAGCTGGCACAACGTTTGAACTCCCAGGAAGACATCCGCAAGCGGATGCTGTCAGACCTCGCCCACGAACTGCGCACCCCGTTGACCACCATCGGCGCGATCACCGACGCCCTCGAGGACGGTGTCCGCGCGCCCGACTCCCACACCTTCGACGTCGTGCGCACCGCCACCACCCGGTTGCAGCGCCTCGCCGAGGACATCGCGACCGTATCCAGCGCCGACGAGCACCAGATGCCATTGCAACCCTCGACGATCACTGTCAACGAACTGCTCATCGCGACCTACGAAGAAGCCGCCGAGCTGTTCACCGACGCCGGCGTCACGCTGGGCATCGTCACCACCGCCGCGCGCGTACACATCGATGTCGATGCCGAACGAATGAGCCAAGTACTGCTCAATCTGCTCACTAACGCGCTGCGACACAGCTCCCCGGGCCAGCGGGTCGTAGTGAAAGCCGACACCGCCCCGGCACACGCGGTGCGCATCAGCGTCGTCGACTGCGGGGACGGGATTCCCGCTCAACACCTTCCACACATCTTTGACCGCTTCTACCGCACCGACTCCTCACGGACCCGAGACGCCGGCGGCAGCGGTATCGGACTCACCATCGCCCGCTCCATCGTCGAAGACCATGGGGGCACCTTGCTCGCCGAAAGCCTGGGAACCGGGCACGGAGCCACCTTCACCATCACGTTGCCGACCACAACACGACGTCACATCCACCGCAGCACCCCTGGAACCGAATTCTCCGCAGCCATCGAACACCGCCCGCCTCGCGGCGCTGCCGATGCGCTCCAACGGGACCGAGCTACTAACTGAGGTAGTCCGTCGTAAGATTGACCCGCATCTAGAGATGGTGGGTGAAAATGACTGGGCTGGGTTCGCTGGAACGCGCAGTGATGGACGTGCTGTGGTCGGCCGGTGCGGCGATGTCGGTGCACGACCTAGTCGAGGAACTCCACGACCGCGAACCGGCCTACACCACAGTGCTCACCGTCGTCACCAACCTGCACAAAAAAGGGTTCGTCGGTCGAGAAAAAGTCAGCCGCGCCTACCGGTACTTCCCCATGCAGACCCGCGAGGAGGCCACCTCACGCACCTTGCGTCAGGTCCTCGACGCCAGCGGAGACTCCGCGGCAGTACTGATGCACTTCGCCCAGACCGTGACACCCGCCGAGCGGGAAGTGCTCAGCGAATACCTCAGCCGCAAACCTCGCCACACCCGCGGCGGCGGCACCAAAGCCTAAGCCACAGAAACGTTCCAAGAGTCGAAATCCCGGCCCGACTACTCAACCGGCGCGCGCCCCTTGACTGCGGGAAGTAGATGCGCCGCCAGCGCACCGGCCACACCCGCAGCGAAGGCCGCAGCACTCAGCGCCGACACCCAGTCGTGCACATCCACCGCGGTCAGCATCCGCAGCTCGACCTGATCACCGCGCCCGACTCCTGACGGGTCGGATGGCACGAGATCCGACGTTCGGAGCAGCATCACCAGCCAGAACGCGGCAACCGCCTCAAACATCACCACGGCAAGGCCCACCGCACGAGAGATCGTACGGGCAGGACCGCGCGGGCCGAACCGATCCGTACGCGGCACCTCGACACCGTCAGTCATGCCCACCACCTCCTCCGCACACTCGCATCACGCCCCACTTCTACTAACCACCTTCGTATTTTGTGGGAATCGGGCGTGGGCGCCGGGAACGAGGGCGTCGAAGCCATCACCGCGGGAGGCCGGCCGGGCCAGGCGGAAGACTATCGCGGCCACCAGACCGAAGATCGCGATCACACTGCCTGTGCGGGACCACCTCGGGGTTCGATTGAGCTCCGCCCTCAACGCCAGCTCGGCGATCGGATCAGCAGGCACCGCGCCAATCTCGATCGGCGCGCCCGTGGCGGCGAACACGATGAACACCCACATCGCCGAGGCCATCCACACGAGCGGGTCAACCATTACAGCCAACGACGTACCGTGCAGATGAACAGAAAACAGCATGAGCGCCCCAACACAGAGCATCACCAACACGATCGCCGACGAGAAATCGCCCTGGGGAGCAACCACCATCACGCCGACGGCCGCACTCACGGCCACCGCACACGAAACAAGCGCCCGCCACGCCTCCCCACCTCGATCCGGCTGGCGGGCAGCGGCGACACCACACGCTACGACCGCACCGAACAGTCCCAGGAGTGTCCCTTGGGCCACAATGTTTGCGATCACCACGCCTCCAACAGCCAACCTTGAAACTATGCTAGATAGTAGTTTAGGTGGGCTGGAGGGCGCTGACGGAGGGGGAGTAGCTCTATCTTCTTCGTCGGTGGGACCGCCGCCTGCATCGATGAGTTGGTCCTCGCCCCCGATTTGGAAGCCTGGGACATCGAACTCGACCACGAATCATGGCTCACGACGCGTTCAACCCGCTGCCACCCGCTACGCGCTGACTTCGTTCCTAGCCCGTCCTACCTCACGATCAACGTTTTTGCGACGTCTCCCCGCGGAGCTGTGACGGCTACGGTTAAGCAATGTCGTCGACGGGCGTTGTGCGGGTATGGCATTTCAGTAAAGGGTGGGGTGTGTTCGACTCACCGGACACTCCCGGCGGGGTGTACGCCGACGCTCAATCGCTCAGACTCCTAGCGGTAGCCGATCTGAACGATCCACTCGCTTCGATGGGTTTGCGTCCGGGGACGGAAGTCGAGTTCGTTTGGTCAGATGCTGCGGATGACCCGCTCGAAGGTTTGCGCTACGAAGTACAGCAGGCGTGGCCGATCGGCGTGGCCGCTACTCCGCCGTCGCCGCCGGCCGGGGCGTTCTCCACCACCTTTTGGACCAGCGAGGGTGACGCCGGCCCAGATGGTTTGACATCGATGCGCGAGCACCGCCACGAGCAACACTTCAGGTCCCCGCGATCTCTCGATGTTATGTAAGGAGCGCTTGAAAGATACTCTCCCCCAGTGATTTACGACTGGTAAGCACTCGTATCACTTTGTCTCGAGTTCCCACGAGCAGCATGTGGTAGATCTTACGGAAGTGGCACCCACCAAAGTCGCGGCATGCGAGTGAGAGCCCCCTTGGCAGATCGGACAGGCGTTGCGTATCGGTCACTCTGGGTGTGACGTGCGGACCAACGTCCCTCGACAGTGCTGCCCCGCCGAGAGCAAGCTGGAATCATGAGCATCAGGTTGTGCAGGCAAGCGCGAGAAGGGTTGCGGTGACGATGTACGACAACGGCTACATGTGGGGCAATAGCTGGGGCTGGGGCGGCTGGATCCTGATGGCGAGCATGATGGTGCTCTTCTGGGCGGCCGTGATCACGGCCGTCGTGCTGGCGATCCGCTATTTCTCGGGGCCGCGCCACCACTCCGGCGGAGTGCCCGGACCCGGCCAGCCCGGCCCTGGACCGTCGAGGGCCGAAGACGTGCTCGGCGAACGGTTCGCGCGCGGCGAGATCGATGAAGACGAATACCGCAAGCGCATGACAGCGCTGCGAGAACACCGCTGACCGCGATGGGCTCACGTCGTCGGCTGTGGACCATCTTCGGCATCGTGATCGCATCGCTGGTGCTCGGAATCGGAACCACGGCAGTCATCTACGCTGTCCGACCGGACAACACCACCACGTCGCCGGCCTTCACCGGTCCATATCCGAGCGGAGCGTATGGCGCCGGCTTGGGCCAGGGCATGATGGGCGGGTACCCGGGCACGTCATCGTCGTCGTGTAGCGTGCCGGGCTTGCCCGGCACTGTGGTCGACGTCACCCTCGCCGACATGGGCGGCATGATGGGCCGGGGCGGGAACGGCGGGTACGGGCCGGTGCAGGGTCAGTTCCAGTGGCCGAACATGGGCATCATGGGCCGTCCGGGGATGATGCATGTCGCGGTCAATCCGACTTCCGTTCCTGCGGGTGAGGTGTTGTTCCGAGTGCTCAACTCCGGCTGGCTGACCCACGAGCTGGTGGTGCTCCCGCTCGCCGACGGGCAGCAGCCCGGTCAGCGCACCATCGGGTCGGACGGCAAGGTCGATGAGGCCGGCAGTCTGGGGGAGGCCTCCCGGTCGTGTGGCGCTGGGCAAGGGGACGGCATCACAGCCGGCGAGACCGGCTGGACCACGATCAACCTGCCCGCCGGACGTTATGAGTTGGTCTGCAACATCGCCGGCCACTACGGCGCGGGAATGTACGCCGAACTCGACGTCACCAACGCGTCACCGTCGACGACTCCTCCTGCTGGGTGACCCGCGTCCGCTCGGCGGGTGATGACCGTGTCGGTGCTCACGTGTATCTGACGGTGGTCATCATCCCCACCTCGGCGTGATAGATGTTGTGGCAGTGGAAGGCCCAGTCGCCGGGGTTGTCGGCCTGGAAGTCGGCCACGATCGTCTCCATCGGCCGGATCAGCACGGTGTCCTTACGTAGCCCGCCACTGGCCGGCAGCGCCCAGCTGTGCCCGTGGATGTGCATCGGATGCACCATCGCTGTCATGTTGGTCATGCGCATCCGCACCCGCTGGTCGGCGTGAACGGTCATCGGGGTGTCCGCGCCATACTTCTTACCGTTGATACCCCAGGCATACGGCGTCATCTGTCCGTCCAGCTGAACGATGAGTGTGCCGTCGGGATTCTTTGCGGGCAGCTGGGCCGAGTCGGCCGCGGTGAGATCACTCGCCCCCAGCAGTGCCGCCGAGTCGAGTTCGGTGGGGTGCACCATGGCCGATGGCGCTGTGCCGGCGGCGGTGCGTAGCAGAGCGAGGGCCTGGCCGCTTTTTCCCTCGGCGTCGGCGACGAGCGGGAACACGCCGTCGCCGGCGGTGACGATGACGTCGTACCGTTCGCCCATCGCGATGTAGAGCGAGCGGGTCGTGCGCGGCACCACGGGGTAGCCGTCGGAGTGGGTCACCGTCATCTGATGACCGCCCAAGGCGACCTTGAAGATCGTGTCCGCGCCGGCGTTGATCAACCGAATCCGGATGCGGCGACCCGGTTTCGACGAGAACGACGTCGGTGCGGTGGGGACGCGACCGTTGATCAGGTAGTACGGGTAGTCGACGTCGCCCGCGTCGCCAAGCGGCGAACTCGACGAACCACCCATCCCGGGCATGGAGCCACCACCCATCCCGCCCATGCCGGAGAGCGTTCCGTTCTGCGCTTGGTAGCCGGCGAGGATGTCGTCGGGGTTTTGCCCGACGCCGTCGGTCCAGTCATCGAGCACGACGATCCACTCGTCGTCGTAGTCGCCGCGTTCGCCCGGGTCGTCGATGATCAGAGGCGCATACAGGCCTCGGTCGATCTGCACGCCGACGTGCGGGTGGAAGAAATGGGTGCCGGCATTGGGCGCGGTGAACTCATAGACGAACGTGTCACCGGAGGCGATCGGGTCCTGGGTAACACCCGGAACCCCGTCGGCAGGATTGCGCAACTGCACCCCATGCCAATGGATCGTGGTGTCGGCCGGCAACCGGTTGGTCACCTTCGCGCGGATGAAGTCACCCGCATTCGCGCGAACGACCTTACCCGGCACGACACCGCCGTAGGCCCAGGTCCGCGCGGTCACCCCCGAGCCGAGATCAACGGTCGTCTCGGTCGCGGTCAAGGACGCGTCGACCACCCGCTGCCCGGCTGCCGCGTTCATCGGGCGCGGCGCCCCAAACGACCCGGATACGGCCGATGACGTCGCGGAGCCCCCCGACCTGATGCCACACGACGCGAGAACTCCCGCCCCCATCAGTCCGAGCCCACCCACCAGAACATCCCTGCGGGAAGTCTTGTTCACCTTCACGTCCTTTCCGCCGAGACTATCGGCATGTAGATACGGTACCCCCCTAGGGTACATATCAGATCTGAGTGAAACTCTCAGTGGCAGCGACGATGACGTCACCGACATTTCCCGTCGCTCACCACCACTGCGGCGGCGACCCTCCGCTGCGCCACGTCTGTTCACTCCACATGGTGCTCAGCGCTCATATGCGTTGACCGGGTTGTCCCATGAAGATCCGATGAAGAAGTCGTCCGGCGGCGAGAAGACGGAATCTCGTCGGGAGAGCCAGGTGGGGGAGCGCACGATCTCAGGATCGGGTGGGAATCGGCTCCGGGGCCCGACGAGTCACCGGTTGCGCTTCAGGCGGGGACGGCAGATGCAGTCGCTTGAGCATCAGGGCGTTCACCGCGACGATCAGACTCGATCCGGACATCGACAACGCGGCGATTTCGGGGCGCAGCACCAGCCCGACGACAGGTTCGAACACGCCGGCGGCGATCGGCAACGCGATGGTGTTGTAGCCGACGGCCCACCCGAGATTCTGCCGCATCTTGCGCAGTGTGCCCCGGCCGATGCGCAACGCGAGCGGGACGTCGAGAGGATCCGAACGCATCAGCACCAGGTCGGCGGTTTCGATCGCGACGTCGGTGCCGGCGCCGATGGCGATGCCCAGATCCGCTTGCGCGAGCGCCGGGGCGTCGTTGACGCCGTCACCGACCATCGCGACCTTCTTCCCGAGACGCTGCAGACCGGCGATCTTGTCCGCCTTGTCACCGGGCAGCACCTCGGCGATGACCGTGTCGATGCCCAACTGCCCGGCGATACGTCGGGCGGTCGCCTCGTTGTCTCCGGAGAGCATGACCACCTCCACACCGAGTTCGTGGAGCGTGCGCACCGCCTCGGCGGAGGTCTCGCGCGCCGCGTCGGCGAGGGCGATGACCCCGACGCCGCGGCCGTCGACGGCGACCAGGACCGCGGTGCGCCCACTCGAGGCCAACTCGGCGCGCCGAGTCATCAACGCGCCGACATCGACTCCCTCGGTGGTCATCAGCGTCCGATTGCCGACGGCGATGTGGCGCCCGCTTACCTCCGCGATCGCACCCTGCCCCGGGATGGTGCGGAAGTGCTCCAGCCGAACCGTGGCAACGTCGCGGAGGGCCGCGTAGCGAACGATCGCGGCGGCGAGGGGATGTTCGGATTCACGTTCGACCGCCGCTACGAGGGTCAGCAACTCGTCCTCTCCGATCCCGTCGACAACCACGTCGGTCACTTCCGGTTCACCCTTGGTCAGGGTGCCGGTCTTGTCCATCACCACCGTGTCGACGTGGGCGGAGGTCTCGAGTGCGCCGGCGTTCTTGAACAGAACCCCCCGTTTCGCGCCCAACCCGGTGCCGACCATGATCGCGGTCGGGGTGGCCAGGCCGAGCGCGTCCGGGCAGGTGATGACGACGACGGTGATCGCGAACAGCAGCGCCACCTGAACGTCGCCGTCGACCGCCCACCACACGACGAAGGTGCCCAATCCGCCGATCAGCGCGACGAGCACCAGCCAGAACGCCGCCCTGTCGGCAAGACGCTGGCCGGGAGCCTTGGAGTTCTGGGCTTCCTGTACGAGCGCGACGATCTGGGCCAACGCGGTGTCGGAACCCACCCGGGTTGCGCGCACCCGCAGCGTGCCGGTGGTGTTGATCGATGCTCCGATCACCTCCGACCCCTCGGCCTTGGCCACCGGCAGGCTCTCCCCGGTGACCATCGATTCGTCGACCTCGGAGTTGCCGTCCTCGACGATCCCGTCAACCGGAACCTTGGCGCCCGGCCGGATCATCAGCAGATCCCCGACCACGACCTCGGCGGTGGGTACCTCCACGAGTTCGCCGTCGCGCAGCACCACCGCCTTGGGCGGTGCGAGCTCGAGCAGTGTGCGGATGGCGTCGTTGGCCCCACCGCGGGCACGCATCTCGAACCAGTGTCCGAGAAGCACGAACGTCGCCAGCATCGACGCGGCTTCGTAGAACACGTCGCCACCGCCGGTCAGGGTCACCCCGACGCTGTAGAGCCAACCGGTGCCGATCGCCACGGCCACGAGCACCATCATGTCCAGGGTTCGGGCCTTCAGCGCCCGATAGGCGCCGTCGAAAAAGATCCACGACGAGTAGAAGATCACTGGAAGACTGAGCACCAGGGTGAACACGTCATCACGGAGCCCGAACGGTGCGGACACCGTGAACCCCAGCATGTCCCGCCCCATCGGCGACCACAGCATGATCGGGATCGACAGCACCAGCGCGACCAGGAAACGGTTGCGCATGTCACGGACCATCGCATCCATCGACATGCCGGCATGCCCACCGTGGCCCATCATCTCCTGCGGGGCGCGCTCGCCGTGCACCTCGGGTCCGGCGTCGAGGGAGTGCTCGGGGTGTCCGGTCCGCTGGCCTTCGCCGTGTGCCGTCGACAGAGCAGTGCCCGGACTCGGTTCGCCCATCGGGTCGCACACATGCTCAGGAACCGAGCGGCCGGCGCAATGGTAGCCGCACTCACGCACCCACTCCGACAGTTGTGATACCGAGGTGCGGTCGGGGTCGTAGGTCACCGTGGCGGTCTGATTCATCGCGTTCGCCGTCACCGAGACCACCCCCGGACGGCGGCCCAGCACCGATTCGATGGTGGCCGTCGATGTCGCCCAGTGCAGTCCACCGACCTCGACCACGGTGGTGTTGGCCATCTCCGTTTCCCTTCTTCCTCGGCGCCGAATGGCGCTGCCTTCGGGATCGCGGTCAATGCGGCGGGCGAAGAACCCGATAGCGTGCCCAGTACTCGTCGGCGTCGATCTCTCCCCGGGCGAAGCGGTCGTCGAGAATCCACAGCGGGTCATCGGCGCTGTCCGCGGGAACATCGTCGCGGCGGCGCCCCGGTCGAAACAACGCCCTGATTCCGACCACCACCAGCACCCAGAAAGCGGCGACGGCCAGTACCATCACCAGCCAGCCACCCCCCGCCATCAAGCCCGATCCCACCATCGCGCCGGCTCCTCTCCTCGACGATCGTGTCCGAGTCTGGTCGCCGGACCCGACGCCGAGGACAGGGTTTTGATGAAGGTTCGCTGAAGAACATGCCGTCAGCCGCGACTCTCGCCACGATGGGGACATGGCGTCCGACTCCGATCAGCCTCGTCCAGCCCCGCCCCCCATCGCGGCGACCGCGCCAACGGGGTTGCGGGCGATGGTGGTCGAAGACGAGGTGCCTCTCGCGGCGTTGATGGGCAGTTATCTCGAGCGCAGCGGGTTCGACGTCACGATCGTGCACGACGGCCTCGACGCCGTCGAGCGCGCACGGCAGGTCGATCCCGACGTGGTCGTGCTGGATCTGGGTCTGCCTCGGCTGGATGGGATCGAGGTGTGTCGACGGCTACGCACCTTCTCCGATGCCTATGTCATCATGCTCACCGCCCGCGCCGAGGAGGTCGACACCCTGGTCGGGTTGTCGGTCGGCGCCGACGATTACATGACCAAACCGTTCAGTCCGCGAGAACTCGTCGCCCGCATCCAGGCCATGCTGCGTCGGCCTCGAACCTCGAGTGACCTCGCTGCGTCGGCCGTAGCGCCGAAGCGCCGCGTGTTCGGGCCCCTGACGATCGACCCGGCGGGCCGCGAGGTGCGGATCGACGAAACCTTGATTGCGTTGACCCGCACCGAATTCGACGTCCTTGCCACGTTGTCCGAGCATCCGAATGTGGTGTTCAGCAGGGCCCAGTTGATAGCCGCGGTGTGGGGGCCGAGCTGGATCGGCGACGAACACCTGGTCGACGTGCACATCGGGCATTTGCGGCGCAAACTCGGCGACGACGCCACTCGCGGAATCTTCGTGCGCACCGTGCGCGGTGTCGGATATCGGATGGGGACGGGGCAGTGACCACGACGCCTCCCGCACCCGCACCCACACGCGTGCGCCGTGGGTCCGGGTTCGGTACCCGCCTGCTGGTGTCGCAGGCAATCGTTGTCGTGGGGGGTGCGGTGAGCGCCTGGCTGGTCGCGGCCGCGGTGGCACCGAGATTGTTCCACAAGCACCTGCAGCAGGCCGGCATCGCGCACGCCCAGACCGAGACAGCCCACGTCGAGCGGGCGTTCACCTCAGCGATGATCCTCTCTCTGGCCATCGCGCTGATGGTTTCGGTGTTGATCGCACTGGCGGTGAGCTGGTACTTCACGCGCCGTGTCCAACGGTCGATCACCGAGGTCGCCGCGTCGGCGTCCGAGATCGCCAGCGGCCAATACACGGCGAGACTGACCGGTGTCGGCCTCGGCCGAGAGTTCGACCAGCTCGCCGAAACGTTCAACCAACTCGCTGACCGACTGGACTCGGTGGAGACCACCCGCCGACGTATGCTCTCCGACCTGGCCCACGAGATGCGAACACCCCTGGCAACTCTCGATGCCCACCTCGAAGCCCTCGAGGACGGTCTGCGCCTGCCCGACACTCAGACCTTCGCAATCCTGCGGTCGAGCACGGCCCGACTCGCTCGGCTCGCCGAGGACATCACCGCCGTCTCACGAGCACAAGAAGGCAGACTTGCAAACAACCCCGTGCACACCGACACCCGCGCCCTCGTCGACGCCGCAGTCCGCAGCCACTCCGATCGCTACGCTGCCGCGCACGTCGCACTGATCTGTGACGACGCCGATACAGCCCCCGTCACCGTCGACCCGGACCGGATCGGACAGGTCCTCGGAAACCTGCTCGACAACGCTCTGCGCCACACTCCCGCCGGGGGCACCGTCACCGTCGCCTCCACCAATACTCCAGATGGATGGACCGCGATCACCGTCACCGATACCGGCGAAGGCGTTCCCCCAGAGCATCTCGCGCACCTGTTCGACCGCTTCTACCGCGCAGACACCGCCCGCGGCCGTCAGGAAGGCGGCAGCGGAATCGGACTGACCATCGCCCGCACCCTCGTCGAAGCCCACGGCGGCACCCTCACCGCACACAGCGACGGTCCCGGCACAGGCGCGCGGTTTACCATGAAGCTGCCCACCACCACACACGATGCCAGCGATCGACCCGAGTGACGGTCATGCAGACGCACCGGGAACTCTTTCCACACAACGGCTTTGCTCAGCCGAATCCGTAGAGGGTGACCCGGTGTCGACGAGAACGACGCCAGTGGGGAAGGGACCGTCGATCAGGTAGCGCACCTGGAAGCTCAAACCGACCAAGCACGGTGTTCGACCCTGCACACCGCGCGGTAATCGCTTGAACCGCAATGTATTTTGCCTCGCTGTTGACCAGATGAACTGTCGGCGTTGCATCGATGCTGATGTGGTGGCGCAGGCCTCCGCAGCCCACAGCGGCAGATGGTGCGGTTTTCGCGGTGTCAGGCAGCGCCGGTGCCGGGGTTCGCGACGGTGGTTGTCTGCGCGGTCAGGGCTATCGCGGCCGCGAGGCCGGCGAGCACCGCGCCGAGGGTGAGCAGCCCGGTGTTGAGCGTGGCGGCGGTGGCGGTGATGCCGACGAGAAGCGGGCCGCCCGCGTCGCCGAGTTCGCGGCCGAGTTCGGCGGCTCCCATGGTCTGCCCGAGCCGTTCGGGTGGGCTCGTCGCGGCCAAGTGGGCGAATCCGAGGGGGGTGATGAGTCCCGTACCGGCCCCCATCATGACGGCCGCGCACACCGTGCCGACTGTTGCCGGCACGGCTGCTGCGACCTCGATCCCGATCGCGGCCAGCAGCAGCCCGGCTGCCATCCCGGATCGATCCTTCAGCCGTCCGGCGTCGCGGGCGCGGCCAACGCGTGGTTGAACGACCGCTGCGGTGGCGGCGAGCAGCGACACGACAGCTCCAGTGGCCAGCGGGCCCAGGCCGTGGCGGGAACCGATCGCAGGCAGGAACCCGACTCCAACCGCGAGCGCGGCAGTGGCTCCGGCCAACGCCGCAGTCGGGCGAAGGAACCAACCACTGGTCAGGCGGCGTGCCAGATCCACCACGGTCTGACGGGTCTTCGGCAGCACCTCGACAGCAGGCACGACCAACGCCGCCCACAGTGCGACCGAGGCGGCGAGCACGGCGAGCGCGGTGAACAGCAGTCGGTAGCCGCCGAGGGCGACGAGGACACCGCCCAGCAGCGGGCCGAGGGTGTATCCCAACCCTTTCCACGCGCCATAGCTGCCGAACACGCGCCCGTGTCCGCCCGCCGGGGTCAGCCGGGCGAGCATCGCCCCGGCGGCCGGGGAGAACGCGGCAGCGGCGGCACCTTGGCCGAACCGCGCGACACCGACCAGGCCCGGATTGCCGACCACCACGAATGCCGTGGACGCGAGCGTGAACGCCACCAGTCCGCCCAGCAGCACCGGCCGTGCGCCGACGCGGTCGGACAGCGTCCCGAAGACGGGTTTGAGTAGCACCTCCGCCCCGTCGTAAACGGCCAACAGCACACCCAGGGTGAGCAGGCTCGCGTGCTGTTCCCCGGTGTATCCGGCGAGGCTGGCCGCGATGCTGTGGGCGCCGAACGCGGTCACGAACCCCGCCGCATACAGCGGTAGTAGCCGCGCCCGACCGCCACCGGTGCGGGCATCGGGGACAGCGCTCATCACGACTCTCGCCGTGCGGTGCCAGGCTCAGCGGCGGTGCTGGTGAACAGAATGCTCAATGGAGTACCGCAGAGCAGGGCCAGCAGCCGCGAAAGAAGCGGCCGGGCGAGGTAGAACCCGAGCAGACTGACCGCGGCCCCGAGCACGAGACCCGCCAACACGTCTTGGGGGTAGTGCGCGCCGATGTACACCCGCGCGAACGCCATCACGACCGCAGCCACGGCGGCGATCACCGCGAGTCGCCGGTGCACCAGCCACAGCCCCGCCGTCACCGCGCCGGCCATGACCGCGTGGTCGCTGGGGAACCCGGCATCGGTATTGCAATGCAGAACCACGATGTCGTGCAACGCGTTACAGGGACGGGTCTCGTCGACCGCGGCGGCGATCGGCTGGTTGATCGCCACCGCGATCAACACGCCCAGCGGCGCCCACACCGCCGCCACCATCCGCACACGATCGCCGTCGCGCCGCGCGGTCCACCATCCTGCCAGCAGTAGTATTGCGAACAGCACTAGACCGTATGTGGCGTAGCCGGACACGATCGGATGCAGCCACGGGGTAGCGCGGGCAAAGTCGTTGATGTCGTCGAAAACTCGTGTATCCAAGTTCATGGAGGCTCCCTCGGGTTCGTTGGCAGTCGGTTACATCTGGTGCAGGGCCTGAAAGACCCGCTCGGTGTAGTCGGCCAGCCGGTCAGCGCAGTGTTTGAGCTGCTGCTCGGCCTCGGCGGCCACGGGTGCACCAAACACGTCGCGGGCCGTGATGTCGCGATGCCAGCGCCGCAGCCGTTCCAGGCTCTGCTCCTCTTCCTCGAGTTCGGCCATCGTGAACTTGGCTTTGGCGATCTCCTTGTCGATCTCGGCATCGAACCCGGCACAATCGGCCAGGAACTCCGCCCACTCCTCATCACGCTCGGCGGTGAACAGCGCCTGCAACCGTGCGGTGTCGGTGTCGGCATGGCCCGTGGCATCGAGCACCAGCACCTCACCCTCGCCTCGCCGCGCCAGCTCGATCACCCGCGCGACGCCGTCGGCGAACACCGGAACATCAGGCACCACCCACACGCCCTGGCCGACCTGCAACGCGCCCACACGACGCAGTTCACGCCACACCGCCACCCGATGCCGCGACGGCTCGGTCGGCACCCGAACCATCAGCACCAGCCATCGAGCCGACGTCTGAACTTCTGTCACGACTGTGAATGTAACAGACGTTACTTCTGTACCTGTAGCAAGTGCCAGGCAGGCTCGGCAAATCGTGGACCCTGTCGCCAGCGGACTGAACAGAACAGGAAATTCTTGAGGGGCCGAACGCGCGAACCTGCGCGAGATCGAAACGATGGGGTTCCCAACCAGACTGATTGCGCATGTCGACTCCGCCGGTTCGCGCTAGGTAGTTCAACGTGCCAAACGGGACCGCGTTCACTGAAAAGGCTATGCCTCAGTTCGGGTACATCAGGTACATACCAAGTCCGCGGAACGTACCTAGTGGTCCGGGGTTGAATTTCTTTTTACTTTTGATTTTGTCGAGTATCCGAGCGTCTCTCGCTGTGATCGGAGGGAGGCGCGCATCGATCCCAGCGGACGACCACACCTGGGGCCACGGACAGGAAACGCCAAATGACCTGTCCAGCAAGCAACGTGCAACAACACGAAACGTCACAGTGACGAATATCGAACCCACGGGGGACAGAGCGCTGGGGTGCACAACCGAACAGACATTGAGGCTGAACGTCCCCGGGTTTGGTGCACACCTCTATGTGAGGGAAAGTTGGCATCATGCCGAAGAAGTACGACGAGGCGACCCGGGCCAAGGCTGTGCGGTTGGTCACCGAGCATCGTGAGGAGTATCCGAGCGAGTACGCGGCGATTACGGCCACGGCACAGCGGCTCAAGCTCAACACCGAGACTCTGCGCAAGTGGGTGCGCCAGCACGAGGTTGATGAAGGCAAGAAGCCGGGTGTGACACGCGAGGAGACCGCTGAGATGCGCGCGCTGAAACGCAAAGTAGCCGAGCTGGAGGAAACCGTCGAAATCCTCAAGGCGGCAACGACTTTCTTCGCGCGGGAGAGCGACCCGCGACATCGGTAGTGTGTGCGTTCATCACCGAGCATCGGGCTCGGTTCGGGGTCGCTCAGATCTGTCGCGTGCTCACCGAGCACGGCGCGCCGATCTCCCCGAGAACCTTCTACGCATGGCAGGCACGTCCAGTGTCGAAACGGGCGCTGTGGGACACCACGATCACCGAAGTGCTGGCTGGCTACTACGAACCCGACAAGGACGGAAAACGTCGGCCAGAATCGCTCTACGGGGCGGTGAAGATGTGGGCTCACCTGCAGCGCGACGGCATCCCGGTGGCTCGGTGCACGGTGGAACGCTTGATGCGCGCCAACGGCTGGCATGGGGTCACCCGCCGCAAGAAGGTGCGCACCACCATCGCGGATCCGTCGGCTCCGCGGGCAGTGGACCTGGTCAAACGCCAGTTCCGGGTGGCAGCACCGAACGTACTGGTCGTCGCCGATTTCACCTACGTGGCACTGGCCAGCGGGGTGTTCGTGTACGTGGCGTTCGTGATCGACGCGTTCGCCGGGCGGATCGTCGGCTGGGAATGCGCTGCGACCAAGACCGACCGGTTCGTTCGGACCGCGATCCGCCATGCCGCCCAGCTCCGCGAGCGTGAAGGTAATGCCATGTCGGGCAACACAATTCATCATTCCGACGCCGGCTCACAGGGTGGATTCAATCGGTCGTCGCAACACCTCGATGACGGAGGTGTGCGATGGGACGCAGCAACAAGCAGACACGCCAGGCGCCGGTGGGTGCCCGCCGGCAGTGGGCGGCGGATCGGGCGTTGCGCCCGTCGATGCGGTCACCGGGGAGACCGGAACCCTCGCGTGCGGTGCAGCGCGATTTCTGGCGGCGGATCGCCTCAGGAGCGACGACTGCCGACGCCGCGGAGGCCGTCGGCGTGTCGTGGCCGGTCGGGTCCCGGTGGTTCCGTCACGCTGGCGGCATGCCGCCGATCAGCCTGGACGAGCCCACGGGCCGCTACCTGTCGTTCACCGAGCGTGAGGAGATCGCACTGTTGCGCGCCCAGGATGTCGGCGTGCGGGAGATCGCCCGTCGGATCGGACGCGACCCGGGGACGATCTCACGCGAGCTGCGCCGCAACGCGGCGACCCGCAGCGGCACGCAGGTCTACCGAGCCGGAGTGGCGCAGTGGAAAGCGCAGCAAGCCGCGAAACGCCCGAAAACGGCAAAGCTGGTAGACAACGACAGGTTGCGTGAGTATGTGCAGGAGCGGCTCTCCGGGGCCGTCCGCCGGCCCGACGGCACCGCCGTCGCAGGCCCCGACACGCCCGCGTGGAAAGGACTGAACAAGCCGCATCGGCAGGACCGACGGTGGGCGACGGCATGGAGCCCGCAGCAGATCTCGCACCGGCTGAAAGTTGATTTCCCGGAGGATGAGTCCATGCGCATCAGTCACGAGGCGATCTACCAATCGTTGTACATCGAAGGTCGAGGCGCCCTGAAACGGGAGTTGGTCACATGCCTGCGCACCGGCCGGGCACTGCGGGTGCCCCGTAGCCGATCGCAGAACAAGCCGCAGGGACATGTCACCGCGGACGTGGTGATCAGCGAACGCCCCGCCGAAGCCGAAGACCGTGCTGTCCCAGGGCATTGGGAAGGCGACTTGATCATCGGGACCGGCCGGTCCGCGATCGGCACGCTCGTCGAGCGCAGCAGCCGCTCCACGATCCTGGTGCACCTGCCTCGATTGGAGGGGTGGGGCGAGAGGCCGCCTGTGAAGAACGGTCCGTCCCTCGGTGGCTACGGCGCCGTCGCGATGAACGCCGCGCTGACGACATCGATGACCACGCTTCCCGAGCAGCTCCGCAAGACCTTGACCTGGGACCGCGGAAAGGAGCTGTCCGGTCATGCCCGGTTCGCTCTCGAGACCGGCACGAGAGTGTTCTTCGCCGACCCGCACTCGCCCTGGCAACGACCGACGAACGAGAACACGAACGGCCTGCTGCGCCAGTATTTCCCGAAGGGAACCGATCTGTCCCGGTGGTCCGCCGAGGACCTCGAGGCCGTCGCTCTGGCGATCAACAACAGGCCACGCAAGGTCCTCGGCTGGCGAACCCCGGCCGAGGTCTTCGCCGAGCAGCTACGCTCCCTGCAGTAGCCCGGTGTTGCATCGACCGGTTGAACTCGCCCAGTACACGTCGGTGCGGTGCGGAGAGACGCTGGAGCTTTCGGGGCTGATCCCATCGATCGGTACGGTTGGTGACGCCTACGACAATGCGCTCGCCGAGACGACGATTGGATTGTTCAAAACCGAAGCGGTACGCGATGATTCGCCGTTTCGCACTGGTCCACTGTCCGGGGTTGGGGACGTCGAGCACCTGACCGCGGTGTGGGTCGGCTGGTACAACACCAGCCGGCTCATGCACCGACTCGGGCGCATCCCACCGATCGAGGCCGAGCAGAACTACTACACTCAACGTGCCGCCACAGTCGTGGAGGCACACCAGTAACCAGGTGTGCACCAAACCCGGGGCGATTCAATCCCGGTGGCTCGGTGCACGGTGGAACGCTTGATGCGCGCCAACGGCTGGCATGGGGTCACCCGCCGCAAGAAGGTGCGCACCACCATCGCGGATCCGTCGGCTCCGCGGGCAGTGGACCTGGTCAAACGCCAGTTCCGGGTGGCAGCACCGAACGTACTGGTCGTCGCCGATTTCACCTACGTGGCACTGGCCAGCGGGGTGTTCGTGTACGTGGCGTTCGTGATCGACGCGTTCGCCGGGCGGATCGTCGGCTGGGAATGCGCTGCGACCAAGACCGACCGGTTCGTTCGGACCGCGATCCGCCATGCCGCCCAGCTCCGCGAGCGTGAAGGTAATGCCATGTCGGGCAACACAATTCATCATTCCGACGCCGGCTCACAGTACACGTCGGTGCGGTGCGGAGAGACGCTGGAGCTTTCGGGGCTGATCCCATCGATCGGTACGGTTGGTGACGCCTACGACAATGCGCTCGCCGAGACGACGATTGGATTGTTCAAAACCGAAGCGGTACGCGATGATTCGCCGTTTCGCACTGGTCCACTGTCCGGGGTTGGGGACGTCGAGCACCTGACCGCGGTGTGGGTCGGCTGGTACAACACCAGCCGGCTCATGCACCGACTCGGGCGCATCCCACCGATCGAGGCCGAGCAGAACTACTAACACTCAACGTGCCGCCACAGTCGTGGAGGCACACCAGTAACCAGGTGTGCACCAAACCCGGGGCGATTCACCTTGTATCCTCCGACTGCGGTCGGAGGGAACGCAATCACGACCCCCGATTTCCGGCGGACTTGGCCGTCAATACGGTTGTCGATCAGGAGTTCGCTTCTGGTGCCCGCTCGGCAACGTAGGCGCCGAATTCACTTGAGCCGCGGAGTGCGTGCTGGAGAGCGGTATTCGGATGTATGCCGAGCGCGTCGGCGAGTATGGGCGGTGGCGATGTCTGTGTGATGGTCTGCCATGTTCCCAAACGCGTTTCAAGGGAGGGAAATCCGAGAGCCTTGAGCCGCAGTCGCAGGTGGCTCTCGTTGAGATGATTGCCGGGCTGATAGCCGGGGAACACCCAGGGCGATTCGGTGTGTGCTGCGGTTTGCCTGTTGGTGGTTGCTGCGGCGACTTCGGCGACGAGCTGCTCGAGCGGTGACTCCAAGGTGATCGGGTGCGTTCCGAGGGTGATGGTGCACGGCTCCTCACGCCAAATCTGATCCCATCGCAGTGACGCTACTTTGTGGGTGGGTTGCCCGAACACGACGACCAGTGCAGCGGCAAGTCGATCCCGCGGAGTGAGCTCCTCGTTGGAGAATAGGCGAGTGAGTTGTTCGACTTGCTCGGCGTTGGTCTTGGCCGGGGCGGTACCACGCTGATGCGGCGTTATCCTCAACGGCGGCAACTGGTATGTGGCGATTGCCCAGGGGAGAAATCGAGTGAGGAGTCGGTTGGTTTCGGTACCGGATGCGATGAATGTGTCGACCTGGGATTGGTCGACGTCGCCGATGGGGATCTCGAGAATATCGAGGAAGTTGAGGAAATCGATTGCCACGGTGACGCCTTGCTTGGCCGCGAGAAATGTTCCGTTGGTGCAGGTGTCGTCGAATCGCCGCGACAGGTGCCACCGTATGTAGCTGCGCATCACGAGCTGATTGTCGGGACTGGTCAGTGTTGCGAGCTTGTCGTCGGCCCAGACGCTGAATCGGGTTCGGTAGTCGAGGCGGGCGCCGGCGATTCCGTGCTCATCGAGCAGCGCGCGGATATGTGTGGCTGATCGGTTTACCGGCAGCGAGGCCAGCAGGTGCTGATCGATAGCGTCGGCGGCGGCTATCTGGCGGAGCACGGTGCGCACTGTTGGGCTGCGCAGCCAGGTGACACCGCTGTTCGGGCGTGGCATCTGCTTGATCGCCTGGGCCAGGCCGATCAGGTGTGGGTTGATGGTGCCTGTCTGCGGATGGGTGAGCAGCTCGTCTACCTGGTGGGCCAGTTCGCATCGCCAGCAGTGCCCGCGCCGGTAGAGTTCGGCCTCGGCACCGCATTCGGCACAGTCGACGTTGAGTCGGATCCCGCTACAGCCACGGCACAGATATCGGCCGGTCGGTGTACGGCCCGGAACGATACCCACATGACCGCACTCAACACATTGTCCGACAACACGTTTGGCTTGGTTGTAGCAGTAGCAGCAGATCGGGGTGTCTTGCCACCACGCCGCGGTCAGGTAGGCCTGTCCGCACCGTTCGCACGGTTCGTAGCGATCAGGTTCAGGTGCGGGCTTGGGTCGTGCCATCGACCATCACCGTGCGCTACGCATGGTCTGGACCCTCGTCGGACTCCACCACACGGACCCGACGAACCCCGGGAGCCCGCTTCGGCCTGGCGTCCCCAGCGGGCACGATGTCGGGGGCCGATGCGGTGGCTCGTCCCTGCATGACGACCACGGGCTCGAACAACTCGGCGGGGGAGCAGTCGAGGATGTCGCAGAGCGCGGCGAGCACCCGGCTGTTGATGCGTTCCGGTTTGCCCGTCATCAACCGGTAGGCCTGGGGTTGGGACAACGTGACCCCGCGGCTGCGCAGCAGGGTGACCAATTCTGTTGACTTCCAGAGGTTACGCTCGGCCATGAGTTTTCGGAGGTTCCAATGGAAATCGACGCGCTTCTGAACGTTCATGCGTGGCTGCTTTCGCCGTAGGGGATGTCTGCGGAAGCCAGGCGCTCCCGGATCATGCGCTGCAGGGTTTTCTGCCGGTAGTCCGAACTGACTTGGGTGTAGAGCGCAGTGGTCGATGAATGCTCGTGGCCCACTTGCTGTTGCACGAACAACGGGTCGTAGCCATCTTCGATCAGGTGAGTGACGTAGGAGCGGCGAAATCCGTGCAGCGACAATCCATCTGATAGTCCGGCACGTCGGCGATAGTTGGTGAACCGTGTGGCGTAAGAGTTCAGGGTCAGTTGCTGACCGCGTTCTGACGGCCACAACCAGGGCGAGTCGTCCGCCTGGCGCATCAGTTGCCGACAGCCCTGGGGACCTGCCCAGGCCTCGAGGACGTCGGAGGCCCAGTCCATCAGCGGTACCGTCAACACGGTGCGACGCTTGTGTGCCGATCCTCGTGACCCTTTGCCAAACCGAACATAGACGGCGCCATACGCTTTATATTGTGGCACATGTGGATTCGGGCCAAAGTCGTGGATCTGTAGACGCAAGACCTCCTGACGGCGCAGGCCGTAGGCGTAGGCGACCTTGGCGATACAGGAATCCCGCAGAGTGGTCAGCCATGCCTTGCTGTTCTGCGCGTACAGTCGTTCGACCTCGTCGTCGAAGAAATCGAACAGAGTCTGGACTTCACTGCGGGAGAACGCTCTTCGCTGCGGTTCTGCCTCGTTGTCAGAGACATGAACCGGCAAGTTGTAGGCAAAGCAGATCTGCGACGGGTACTCGCCAAAGACCTCCGCGCACAGATCGGGCCACCGATACGCCGGCTCGCAGAGGAAGCTGCAGAATCCTCGGATCACCATCAGGTAGGCGCGGACTGTCGACTTGGCGGCCGTTCCGCCGTTGCGTGCGTGCAGGGTGGTGACGTAGTCGTCGACGTCCTGCGGCATCCACCGCCAGGGGTAATCGCCGGCGACATCCTGAAAATCGCTCAGCACACGTAGGTACCCATGGATCGTAGAGGCATTCAACGTTCGGGCCATCAACGCGGATTTCCACCCCTCGAGCATCTCCGTCCACACTTGCTCGTCAGGGCGGAGCAACTCCGCGCCGGACGAGATCAGACGCAACGGAGCACTGCCTGGCAGTGGATGCTCACCGCTCATAACCGCGTATCCTACGCTTGCATTCATCTAATGAATAGACGTGCGCGGATACCCCCGTCGGGCCACGGCATTTCCAAGGCACGTCTCGGTCCCGGCGGACGACCACACTCGGATCCAACGGCAGGAACCGCCAGATGACCTGTTCAACAGGTAAATACACCGCAGTGAGAAACGTCACTGTGACGAATATCGAACCTAGTAGACGCGCTGAAGTGCGGGAACCGGACGGACACCCAATCGCCGCGTACGGGTGCATCGGCGCGTAGATCCCATTCATTAGATGAATGATCTCAACATGTCTGCACGTCATCGTTACGGCAGCCCGGCCATAAGGCGCCTCCGGCCAGTTCGGCGAGGACAATGATTGCTGGTCAGCGGGTTTTAGCACTCGTCTCGAGTATTCATCTGTTTTCGAACTCGATAGGTAATAACGCCGATAAGATATCTTATGTCAAGTGGTAGCTTGACAACCCGCTGGTATAGCGAAAAGCGCTCGCTACCGCGCAGTCTCGCTCGATACGATTCCGACCGATTCACTTGCTGGGAGTCTGCTCCTGAGGCTGGTCGGTTGAGTTCCAGTAGAAGGGTAGGAAGCGCCTGATGGCCTGTCGGATTAGCGAGCTGGTGCTCGAGTGTCACGACCCTGGCGTTGTCTACAGCCATCGTTCGACGTGGCTGCATTCTCAGGCGGCGTGCATCTCGAATGCGTTCCTCCTCATTATCGGAATCGGCGTGGAGCCCAACGTCGACCTCGCCGCCGCCGCAGACCTTCGACCTCGCCGCCGCAGACCTTGCCGTTGACATGGCGTCGTCATCGACGGCCACGCTTGGACCAGTGATCCCGACGTCGTGGCCGCCGGGGATTGCGCCAGCCACGACATGGCCCGCTACGGACGTCGCATTCGCCTGGAGTCCGTGCCGAGCGCCGCCGAGTGGGCCAAGGTCGCTGCCGCGACCATCTGCGGAAAGCCTAAGGAGATAAAGGCGCTCCCCTGGTTCTGGTCGGATCAATACGATCTCAAGCTCCAGATCGCCGGGCTCAACACTGGATACGACGAAGTCGTCCTCAGTGGAAACCCGACCCGTGACTGCGACTTCACCTGCTACTACCTACGCAGTGCGGAGCTGATTGCGGCGGACTGCATCAATCGTCCCCGCGATTTCATGTTCAGTAAGCGGGTCATCACCCAGCAGCTCCCCATCGGCCGCGCCGAACTGTCACCCGCCGGTGCAGTGTGAGGCGACTCTGCCTTGAGGGCGATCGATGTGAGTCGGCGAGCGATACGCAATTCGAAAGGACGAACAGGTCCAAACCTCATTCGGCGCGTCCACTGACGAAAAGTCGCGGCTTCGATAGCCTGGCTCGCGAATCGGCCTTTCCCGCCGAGCTCGACATCGACCCATGGGCTATGCATGCCCCAACCTGGAACGCATCCTGGCAATTGACTGGTCTTCGACACCAACGCCCCGCGACTCGGAAAGGACGGCATATGCTCCGCAAGACCTACATCCAGGGTTACCCCCATCAGATCGGGGGCCACTGTGGTTCAGGCGCGATGCGAGATCTGCTGCACTGGCACGATCTCGGGTGGGACGGACCGCCCAGCGAAGGGCTCGTATTTACCCTCGGGGGCGCCTTGGGGTTGTCCTATCTTCGATCGAATGCCCTCGTTCCACCGCTGTATCTGGTGGGACGAGGTGCCGACTTCGAAGTCGACCTACCCCGCCGGCTCGGCGGGCAGGTCCAGGTCCTCACCACCGATGATCCAGAGGAGGGATGGTCGTGGGTACGCGACGAAATCGACTCCGGTCGACCAAGCCTGGTGTGGGGCGACATCGCCGAGCTACCGTATCTGAGGGTCCAGATGCAGATGAGCCGCCACGACATCGTCGTAATCGGCTACGACGAGGACGCGGGCGTAGCGTTCGTCGTAGACAACGACCGGGCCGAGGTGCAGGCGGTCCCCTTCCACTCGCTGGCTCGGGCCAGGTCTTCGACGTCGTTCCCACAGCCGACGCGCCACTGCACGTATCGCATTACCTGGCCGAGCGAGCTCCCCACTATCGGCGACACTGCAGCGGCAGCGTTTCGGCAGTCTGCTGACAACTTGCGTCAGGCATCGGGGGCAAGCATCGCCGATCTCACCGCAGCCAGCGGTGCCGAGGGCTTGGCCGCTGCGGCAGCGCTGGCCGCCGACGTCCACGCCTGGGCCGACCTTCCAGATGACGAACTTGAAATCTTACTGTTCGGCCTCGGCGCGTTCATCGAGAAGGCAGGCACCGGCGGCGGGTTGTTCCGACGCTTACTCGCCGAGGGGTGCGCTGAGGTCGCAAGACTGACTGGCGACCTCGCCACAGCAGACCTGGCGCAAGCCGCCGACTGCTGTGCGCGGGCCTGGACCGAGACCGCGCGCGCCGGGATCCAGCGCGGTGCTGATGTGCGAGCTCGCCTAGATGCGGTGGCCGAGGCCGCCGGTCGACTGCCAAAGGAGGAGACTGATCTTGTCGAGGCTTTGGAACTTGCGTCCAGCTCGTTGGCGACTGCAGACCACTAACCGTCGTCTCGTGGAAATAAGATCAGGAGCCCATTATGTAAGACGAAGTTGTTGTAGAGAACGGCGTTACACGGGGAACACGTTTTGTTGCGGTGGAACTTTGATATATCTCTCAAAAGAGAACGCTAGTGACAAATACACCATGGACGCATCCCGCCGGCACACTCGACGGGGTCGCTGCGCGACCAGCTCATCGAACTGATGTGAGTAGTTCGACCAGGACAACGACGCCGAGCAACGAACCGACACCGACGCCATGATCAGGACCATCACCAGGTTCGCTTCGATCAGTGAACTCGAGTGGGCCGGCAGGCTGCCTGAACATATGGGCGGTGGAGAACAGCAAAGGCCTCGGCCATCCTGTCGCTGTGGCTGCTCGAGCAGGGGAATCGGTTGTCGATGTCCCTCCACCGAGACCGCCCGAGTGCGCCAGGTCTCCCGCGCGGCGGGCCGCTGATGCGGTGCGGGCGGCGCAGCGGGACCGGCAACAGGTACTCGACTGTGAGGCGGCGGGTGACAGCCGGGGTTGCAGCAACCACAAGGTGAGCCCGGCAGGTCGTCCCACGCCGCGGCGATCGCGCCGCCGTGCGCCATCGCCGAGAGTCGTGACATGCAGGGGCGCTGCGGCAAAGAGGGAAGCTTGTCGGCTGAGCAGCGGGTAATCGACCAGTACCGCCAACCATTTGAAGCCATTCTGCAAAGCTCTCATGCCCGCGAGGAACTAGACGACTTCGACATCGAACTCGCAATGTGCCAACTTCTCGGACCGCTGGTATTTCGCACGAAGAACCGGGCTACGAAACATCGACCGGCACGACTGCGCGCACATCGTTGACGACTTCCTCGCCGCCCACCAACGCACACACACCCCTCAACCGGAACGCACGATCAACCCGACCGCAACGCAAAGAATCGGTCGAATCGCGCCGCCACTGGCAAAACAAGTTCGGCGAATGGCTCGCTGCCAAACATGGTCAGTCCACTTAGCGGCGGGACGCGAACCCGGGATGACTGAATGGCAGACCACGTGAGAAGGCGACGCCTATGGTCGCGCCCGCGCCATCGATGATTCCCCACGTCGTTTCCAACAGGTGTGCGGCGAAGAACTTGTCGTCCACCCCTTGCTCACGACCGCCGTCGGTCCACCACTGCGTCGCAGATAGACCAGAACCCAGAATGGACGCCACGGCCATGGGAATAATCGAGGTATCTGCATGAATACGCTGCAGAGATTCAGTAAACCGACCGGCGATGACCTCCATCACCGACCTCAATTGCTCCGCAACTCCGCCGCTTCCCGATCCGGAGTACTCAAACAAATGATTCGCCATGAGAAATCTGACGACCACGGGATGTTGCCCGACGAGCGCGACGTACGACTGGATAGACGAGCGAACCATGTCGTCGACCGAAGCATGTTCTTGCTCGGCAAAAATTGTGACTTGCGCCGACTCCCACATCAACGCCCCGAGCTTCGCCGCCACCGCCCCGTTCAAGCCCGCTTTGTCGCCGAAATAGCGGTACAGCTTCGGTTTAGATACCTCGGCCTCCGCAGCGATGTCGTCCATGCTGACGCCTACGCCACAGCGTTCGATGGCCCGTATGGCGTTCGATGGCCCGTATGGCCGCCTCGACCAGCTGTGCGCGTACCGCGACCCGATGTTCATCCCACCGCGTGCTACGGGCATCACGCACCCGACGCTGTACCTGAGATGGTGCGGAGGAAACGCGACGGACGACTGACATTGTGGAAGCAACGATACCGGAAGGGCCCTCCCCCCGCGATCATCAGCTATGTGCGTCCGGTCATAGGCATCAAGAGTTAGCCTTTCTCCGTGGCTGCGTCCAATCGCGCCACCGCTTCGTTGAAATCGTTCGGTGCCTCCATGTTGATCATGTGACCGATCTGCGGCAACACCACGAAATCGTGCAGCTGGCCGCGCTGCTGCAGCCGTTCGGCGAGATCGGTGGAATGAACCTCGGGTGTCAACCTGTCGGCAGAGCCCACGATCACTGTCGTCGGAACCGCAAGTGAGTCGACTCCTTTGCTGACATCGATAGTGGCCAGGACCCTGCCCCACATTCCCCGAACCGCAGGGGGGCAACGCAGTACTATCTCAGAACACTCAGCCACAACGTCGGCCGACGCGTGTGGACCCATCGTCCCGTACTTCACCAACCGCTGGTTGAAGCGCGTGTCGAGCATCTCCGGCCCCGCCATGGCGAGCCCGGCTGCGAAGGCCCGCTCCAATGAGGCGCGGAATCGGCGCGGCGACCTAATCAGCGTCGATCTACTTACCAACTGGGAGGGGCCAGTGCTCGCCAAGACGGCACCGCGGGACAGGAGGGGCACCGACTCCGGGTGCTCGGCAGCCCAACCCATGACCGACATCCCGCCCATACTGTGACCGGTCACCAATGCCTTACGACTCGACGTGACGACAGCCCGCAGGACAGCCTCGAGGTCGTCGCCGAGGACCGACGCAGAGAAAGGGGTATGACCCCGGTCACTCCAGCCGTGCCCTCGTTGGTCATACACCACCACACGGTGTGTGCTGGCGAAGTGTTCGATCTGAGGTCTCCAGAATCGGCCCTGGCACGCCCACCCGTGACTGAACACCACCAGCGGCGCATCATCACCCAGCCCGTACTCCTCGACGAACAGCCTCGTGCCGTCAGTGGAGAGAACCTCGCGCGACCGCCGCGACAGTAGGCCGGCTCCCGAAGAGTCAGAGGTCATCGAAACTCACCGTCACAGCGTCGGTGAGCGGAAGTGCCTGGCACGCGAGTCGCTCACCGTCCTCGATGTCGTCATCGACGAGGATGTTGTTTTGCACCATGTCGACATCGCCTTCGATGAGTTTGCAGACACACGCGCTGCATGCGCCCTCTCGACACGAGTATGGGGCGTTGTGTCCTTGCGAGAGAAGCACGTCGAGCAGCGGCGTGTTACGTGGCCATGCCGTGGTGATGCACTCTCCGTTGAGATAAACCGTGGCCGTCGCCACACCCTCGTCGTCACTGAGTCGACGCAGTGTGGCGGTGTCGAACGGGTCACCCGCCAGGGACTGGAACACCTCGCGATGCACACCCGAATGGTCCACTCCACACGCGGCGGCGGACCTTTCCACCAGGTCCATGAAGGGGGCAGGGCCGCAGGTGAAAATCTCCGCCCCTTTGTGGTCACGGATAATTTTCTCGACAGCCTCGGATGTGGGGATCCCGTTCTCGGACTCAAGCCAGCCGACCAAAGTGAACCGCTCGGCGAACTCAGAGCTGATTTGCTGAAGCTGGCGCTCGTACATGATCGAGTCGGCGTCACGGTTCGCGTAGAACAGGACGACGTCCCCACCGCCCGACACCAGTGCCGACTTCACCAGCGACAGGACCGGCGTGATGCCGCTTCCGCCAGCGAAGAAAAGCATGTCGACGTCGAGGCTCTTCGCGGTAAACTTCCCTGACGGCGTGAGGACGGTCAGCTCCATGCCGGCGAAGACGTTGTCGCACAACCAGTTCGACGCATATCCCCCATCGGTGCGCTTGACCCCGATCTCGAGGCGGAAGTCATCGACATGAGGCGAACTGCTCAGCGAATAACATCGTGCGACGTGGCCCGTCTGGTCAGACGGGATCTTCAGCGTGATGAACTGCCCGGGAAGGTGTTTGAAATCGTCGACGATCTCGTCAGGCACCTCGAAGGCGATGCTCACAGAGTCCTTGGTCTCTTGCACGACCTCCGACACGGTCAGCGTCCGTGAGCGGGCGGTGGTGCCCGGCCGAGTCTCCTGCTCGACGGTCATTTGATGATCCCCCGCTTGCGAGCCAAGGCGTAGCCCGCGCGTGTGATGGGCGCAGCCATGTCCTGGTAGCGCGGACCCACCACGCGTGCGACAAAGTCGAAGCCCCGTGCGTCTGCGCCGATCAACACGCGGGGCTTCTTCTTGTCCATTCCTTTGAGGATGGTGGCCGCCGCTTTTTCCGGGGTGGTCCTGGCGATGTTGTTGAACATCGAGGCAATGGTGGCGGTATCTGCCCCCATTTCGGATACACCGCGAGCGTTGTTGACGATATTGGTCTTGACGCCACCGGGGTGAACGCATGTCACCGTGACCGGATACCGGCTGATTTTCATCTCTTGGCGAAGTGCTTCGGTGAAGCCACGCACACCGAACTTCGCGGCGTTGTAGGCACTCTGACTGGGGATTCCGACCAGACCGAAGACACTGGAGGTGTTCACCAGATGACCATCACCCGAGGCGATCAGATAAGGCAGGAACGCCTTCGTCCCGTTGACAACACCACCGAAGTTGATACCCATCAGCCAATCGAAGTCCTCCCAGGACATGTCGACGACGTCGACGCCGAGGGCGACGCCGGCATTGTTGAACACCATATTGACGCGCCCGAATGTCGACTGGACGCTATCTGCGTAATCCTGGAAGGCAGCCCGATCTGCCACGTCCAACACGGCGGTCTCGACCGTCGCCCGATGCGCGGTACGGCACATGTCCGCCGTCTCTTTGAGATGCATCTCGTCGACGTCGGACAAGGCAAGGCTGGCCCCGCGTCCGGCCAATTGGAGGGCAAGGGACCGGCCGATCCCCGAGGCGGCTCCCGTGACGACCGCGACCGGGGTCGCGTTATGGCCTGCTGTCGAACTACTCACTGTTGTGTACTCACTTCTCCGATGACCTACGGCTGGACTGTCAGGCGATCTCGTACTCGGCGGGCTCGAAGTCTTTCGTCGCTCGCCAGTACTGCCAGGTGAACCCCGGCCACACCGTACGGTTGACACCCTGCGAGTCCAGATACCAGCTCGTACATCCGCCGTTGGTCCACACGCCCTTGGCGAGCTTGCGCTGGATGTCCTTGTTGAAGTGTTCTTGAACCTCGGGCCGTACATCAACGCGCTGCGCACCTCGACTGTCGACGGCGTCGATGGCCTTCAAGATGTACTTGATCTGCTGCTCGATCATGAACACGACAGAGTTGTGCCCAAGACCTGTGTTGGGTCCGAGCAGGAAGAACAGGTTCGGGAAGCCCTCGGTGGTGATGCCGAGGTGGGTGTTGATACCCGTCTGGTGCCAGTGCGACGGCAGGTCCTCGCCCCGCGCGCCTTTGAGGGCGAGTTGATCGAACCCGTCCGTGACATGGAACCCTGTGGCGTAGATGATCACATCTACCGGATGCGACACGCCGTCAGCGGTGACGATCGAATCCGCGGTAACCTTCTCGATCCGATCGCTGATCACTGTCGTGTTGGGCGCGGCGAGCGCAGGGTAATAGTCGTTCGATCCCAGGATGCGCTTACATCCGATGCGGTACGACGGCATCAGCTTCCGGCGTAGCTCGGGGTCGGTGATGGAACGTTCGATGTTCCACTTGGCCACCTTTTCGATTGGCCGCATAAGGTTGGAGTGGCCGTTGAGCCCGAAGGCCAGGCTCTCTGCGCCCCAGTAGACCGACCACCGAGCGAGGCGGCGAGTAATCGAGATCTTGCTGAGCAGGGTACGAAGTGGTCCCGGCACCGCGAAGTTCTTGCGCGGAAGTACCCAAGCCGGGGTGCGCTGGAACACCGTGAGTGTGCCGGCCTCCTTCTGCACGAACGGCACGAACTGAATCGCGCTGGCACCGGTGCCAATGACGGCCACCCGCTTGCCCTGCAGATCCACCGTGTGGTCCCACTTTGCCGAATGGAACGCCTGGCCGGCGAATTCGTCGATTCCGGGGATGTTCGGGAAGTTCGGGATGTGCAGAGCGCCGACACCGGACACGACGTACTGCGTGACGTACTCCCGGCCCGACTCGGTACGCAGGTGCCACCGGGATTCGGACTCGCTCCAGTATCCGGAGACCAGTTTCTGTCCGAAGTGGATCTTCTGGGTGATCCCACGCTTGTTGGAGATCTCCTTCAAGTACTGCTCGATCTCAGGCTGTGAGGACCACACCTTCGACCAGCTACCGCGGCTCTCGAACGAGTAGGAGTACATCAGGGACGGTACGTCGCACGCACATCCCGGATAGGTGTTGTCGCGCCACGTCCCACCGACGGAGTCGGCCTTTTCCAGCACAATGAAATCGTTATACCCGCGTCGGCGGAGCTGCACGGCCATACCGAGGCCGGAGAAGCCGCTACCGATGATGAGCACCTTGGTAGTGATGGGTTCGGTCGTTCCCGAGTCTGTCGCCGTGGCGGCGCGCGGCGCGCGCTTGGTGTTGGAAGACGGCATTGAGTGAAGGTCTCCTGATCAAAGAGTAGAGCGAACGGACCTGCTCGGCGCGGGACGCGTGGCAGGCAGATGTGAGGCATTCGTCTGAGCCCAGAGAGATCCGGGCGTAGGGTCGAGAGACGGATTAGCGGCCGCGTGGACCCGGCCGGGACGGGTCAGCGCAGGTCGTCGGGGAGGCTGCGCGTTGCGCGCCACATCGCCATTGTGAACTTCCCCTCCATCATCCCGGCCTCGTGGAAGAACCGGATCATCGGCTCGGACATGAACTGCAAGTTGACGCGATAGTTGGGGCTCGTCTGCTGCGCCCACAGGCCACGCAGCCGGTTGATTCCGTTAGCCGGGTATACCTTCGGATTGATGAGCAACGGGTACGCAAAGTTCGCAATGGCCGCCAACGTGCCTCGATGCCAAGCGCGGGAGATTCGCCCGCGGCGTTGCATGCCCTCCACCATTTCCAGCCGCGCGAACGTAATGTGGCGGGCCTCTTCGAGAACGTGGATCTTCATGAGCTGGCGCAGGTGCGGCTGCATCTTCGGGTCATTCATCGCCTCACGCTGAGCGCGGTCGAGGATCTCCTCGATGAGCAGTGTCGCACCGGACACGGACGGGCCGAGAGGCACGAAGTGCAAGATCTTCGCGAAGCTCAAGAACCCCTTCGGTAACTTGTACGGTGCCACCCCCGTCTTGTTGATCAACCGGGCAAACATCGTCGAGTGACGTGCCTCGTCGCCGATCTCGTTAAGGGCGTAGAGGGCCCTTTGATCTGTCAGGGCACCTTTGGCAGACATTCGGAGCAGCGCTGAGCTGAGCAGATTCTCTGCGTAGATACCGAAGCTGAGAATGCTGACAATTTCATGGCGCCCGAGTTCCACCTTCTGCTCATCGCTCATTTTCTCCCACAGCTTGGTGCCGTAGAGCGAGACACGATGCTCGGGCAGGAAGTACTTTCCCTCCTCCCAGGGCGAGTCCCAATCGATGTCGATCTCCGCGTCGTAGAACTTTTCGGCCGCCGCCCGCAGGAGTCGGCCGGCAGACCTTTGCATGTCGACGGGCTTGCGGGCACTGACGCGCGACACCCCTTCCGTCGAAACGTCGGGCTTGATCTCAACATTCTGAACGGTCATGTGACACCTCCGTTGTGTTCCGGGCCGAGCTGAGTCTCGTCTCTATACCCGATACTCTGGGTACCCGATACTGCTAGTGTCACTGCCAGTGTGTTCTTTTGTCAACGCTTGATGTGAAGAAAGTGAGCTTTACGTGTCTGACGACCACGATCTCGACTACTCCGGCGAGGGCACCTTGGTGTGCCGCGGCAAGGAGATTGCTGTCCGGGTGAAAATCAAAGGCTATTTCCAGCCCCTCAACGGCTTGTACACCTGGTACGGCAGGATCGACAAAAATGATGCGCTCGACGCCCTCCTCGCGGGCAGGCGCACGGTTGCTGTCTTCGTGACACCAGAGGGCCGCGCCGAGTGCGTCGTGGGCGATCCTGATTTCTGGGACCGCTATCGCATTACGGGCACGAGCAGGCCGCCGTACCACATCCCCACCACGCTCGAAGACGTGGAGTCGATAGCAGAGAGTGAACATCACAGCTGACCGACCCGCACGGAGCCGCCTGTGGGGCGTTCCCCCAATCCAATGAGTCCGAGAGGAAATTCGTACGTGGCCAGGTCGTCGATCGTTCACAACCGTCCATCAAGGCGTTCTGCCGGCACCGGTGAATACAGCGCTCAACTGGAAAAGGTCGCCTGGTTCACGCTGCGGCGCAAGGGATTCGTGGCGTCGGTCTGGGTCGTGGTTGCGGTCGGCTTAGCGGTGCTATTCCCGCAGCTGGAGTCCGTGATCCGACAGCAGTCGGTGGACCCGATACCCGCGGGCGTACCGTCATTTCAGACGCTCGACCGGATGGGTGAGGCGTTCAATGAGAAGGGGGCCAAGACCACCGTCTTCGTCGCCATGGAGAACGACAGGGGTTTCTCGGACACCACCCGCGCCAGGTATGACGAATTGGTGACCGCACTGCGTGCGGACACGGAACACGTCATCGCAGTCCGCGACCTGCTCGGCGACCCGCTCACGGAGAGTCAGGCGCTGAGCAAAGACAAGAAGGCGTGGTATCTGCCTATCGGTGTCACCGGGACGTTGGGCGGACCGGACGCTGCCAACGCCGTGGAAGCGGTCCGTGACACCGCGAACGAAATCTTCAGTGGTACCGACACAATTGTTCGGGTGACCGGTCCACCTGCCACGTTCACCGACCAGCTCGCGGTGGGTGAGACCGATCTGGTCGTGATCACGCTCGCCACGGTGCTGTTGATCGCCGGGATCCTGCTGATCGTCTACCGATCGATCTTCACCGCTCTCATGCCGCTGCTGGTGGTCGGCATGAGCCTGGCAGTGGGCCGCGGGGTGCTCTCGGGTCTGGGCGAATTGGGCATGCCCGTGTCTCAATTCACCTCGATGTTCATGACGGTAATCATCTTCGGCGCCGGAGTCGACTACTCCGTATTCCTCATAAGCCGGTATCACGAGGGCATCCGGGCGGGCGATACCCCTGACGTGGCCATTGCGAACGCCACCGCAACGATCGGTCGCGTGGTGCTCGCGTCCGCAGCGACAGTTGCCTTTGCTTTCTTAGCGATGGCGTTCGCCAAACTCAGCGTGTTCAACACGCTCGGCCCGGCGTGCGCGATCTCTATCGCCTTCGGCTTCCTGGCAACCGTCACTTTGCTGCCCCCCGTGCTGTCGTTCGCGGCAAAGCGTGGCGCGGGTCTACCTCGTCGTGACCTCACCAGACGGTACTGGCATCGGGTGGGAACGGGGGTGATCCGGCGGCCGGTCCCGCTGCTCGCGGTGAGCCTGGTGGCACTGATCGCTCTCGGCCTCATCGCGACCACCATGACAATCACCTATGACGATCGGGAAGGTCAGCCGCCGGACACCGGAAGCAACGAGGGATACGCGCTGCTGAACCGGCACTTTCCCAAAGACACCATCATCTCCGAATTCCTTCTGGTGGAGTCGAACGAAGACATGCGCACCGGCCAGGGACTGGCCGATCTTGAACAGATGGCGTCGCGCGTCGCGCAGACGCCCGGCGTCACCCGCGTCATCGGGGTGACCCGCCCGACGGGCGAGAAGCTCGAGCAGGCTGAGTTGTCATGGCAGAACGACCAGATCGGTAGTGGTATCACCGAACAGACCGATGACGCACAGTCACGGAAGGGCGACCTGGACCTACTAAAGACCGGGTCATCACAACTCGCCGACGGTCTTGCTCTGCTGAACGAGCAGGTCACCACCAACCTCGCGCCGCTGTCGGGGTTGCTCGAGCAGGCCTCGTCGGCCGGCGAGCAGCTCAGCCAGTATCGTCCGCTCGTCGATCAGCTGGCTGCTGCGGCGCCCGCACTTGATGAATTCTCCCAACAAGCTCCCGAGCTGTCTCGAGTGGCACGACAAGCACAGTCGGCTGCCGACGCCGTCGCACCGGCGTTGAGTGCACTCGATGCTCCCTGGTGCGTCCAGATCCCGCAGTGTTCGGCCTTGCAGACACAGACCTCGGACATCCGCGCATTGGCCGACAACCAGTCCCTCGGTCGTATCGCGGACTTCGCTACCCAGCTCGGTGGAGTCGAGGGCCCGGGAACGGCGGACCTCGCGCAGTTGCAGAGCTCATTGAACGTCCTCGACTCCGCTCTGCAGACGATCAACGGCCAGGACCTCGGCAGTCGGTTGTCACAGCTCCAGACGGGCGTCCGAGCGCTCGCCGACGGGGCCCGACAGCTGTCCGGCGGTGTGAGCGCATTGGTGGACAGCAACGTACAGCTGCTGGCGGGCCTGTCTCAAGTGGCCGCCCAGCTACGCGCGCCCGCCCGGGACATCGGCAACACTGACTCGGCAACGGGGTTCTACCTACCCGCCGACGCGTTCAAGGATCAACAGTTCAGCCAAGTGGCGCGCCAGTTCATCTCGCCGGATGGCAAGACTGCTCGCTTTGTAGTGCAGACCGCCTACGATCCGTATACCGCGGATGCCATGACGTTGGCGAACAGTCTGTCGAAGGTGGCCGAGGACGCCATGCCGAACACCACGCTGCAGGGTGCGCGCGCATCTGTCGCCGGGTTCCCGGCGATCAACGCCGACATCCAACGACTTCTGGCGTACGATTTCAAGTTACTCGGATTCGGAACGATCCTGATAGTCGGCCTGATCCTAATGCTCTTACTCAGGGCGATCGTCGCACCGATCTATCTACTGGCCACTGTCGTTCTCAACTACGCAGCCGCTCTGGGCATCGGTGTCCTAGTTCTGCAACACATTTTCGGCAATGAAATTGCCTGGCCGGTCCCGCTGGTGTCTTTCATCGTTCTAGTGGCAGTGGGGGCCGACTACAACATGCTGTTGGTTTCCCGGCTCAGAGAGGAATCGGTGGCCAATATCCGGCTCGGAGTTCTACGCACCGTCGCATACACCGGCTCGGTCATCACCTCGGCCGGTTTGATCTTCGCGGCGAGCATGTTCGGACTCATGCTGGGATCGATCGACGTGATGGTGCAGATCGGCTTCATCATCGGTATCGGGTTACTCCTGGACACCTTTCTCGTCCGCACGATTGTCGTCCCTGCGCTGGCAGCATTGTTCGGCGAGGTGAGCTGGTGGCCAGGGAGGGTGCACCGCCCGGCCGGTGAGCCGGATTCCACCGAGGGCGGGCTTCGGGTGCGACACCGGGTGACGGTCGACTGACCGGCGGCGAGCGGCGAGGTTTCCGTCATCCCCCACGCTTGGATTTGCATGCACGAACCTGTCGGCGAATCCCTCGATTAACGACTTGCCGCACCGGCGCACCACCGCAGGCGACCAGACTAATCGACGAAAGATCCACATCCAGGGTGCGATGCTCGGCGGGACCGGTTGCCACCAACGGCACCAGGAAACTATCAGTGATGATGGTGGCAGGTCCCCGATAACCGGTCCAGGCAGTTCTAGAGCCAGGTTTCTTCTAGCTGTCGGTCAGTCGATCTCGCAGCCCACGGGGTGGTGCTGGTGGGTGCATCGGGCAGCGTACTCGGCCGGGGTCTGGTAGCCCAGCGCCGAATGGCGGTGCCGGTGGTTGTGGTCGTCTTTGAAGTCGCCGATCACCACCCGGGCTTCGAGCAGGGTGGGCCAGCAGTTGCGGTTCAGGCACTCGTCGCGCAACCGGTTGTTGAACGACTCGATGAACCCGTTGTTCCACGGCGTGCCGGGCGGAATGTAGGAGATGCCTACCGACCCTGCACAGAACGTCTGGAGGGCTTCTGAGATGAACTCAGGGCCATTGTCCATGCGTAGCACCATGGGTGGGCCACCCCAGATCGCGAATGTCTTCTCCAGTTCCTCGATCAACCGGTCGGCGGTGATCGAGCGATCCACGATGTTGAGCAACGACATCCGGGTGTGTTCATCGACCATTGATGCGATCTTGACCTTCTTGCCATCCACGGTCGAGTCGAATTGAAAGTCCAATGCCCACACCACTTTCGGTGCATCCGCTGCCACGATCGGCACCGAGGATTGCCCGGCCCGTTTACGCCGCGGCGCCCGCCGGACTTGCAGGCCCTCCTCCTTCCACAGCCGGTGCTGTCAACGGCGGCTGAAAACTGACCCTTTATCGACGGTTGAATTTGGGGCTGGTGCACGAGTAGGTGACATCTGATCTGGCTTGCCCTGCCGGGCGGCCTGGAAGGATGCCAGCTGTGCCCAAGCCCTATCCCCAGGAGTTCCGCGACGACGTTGTCCGCGTCGCCCAGAACCGTGAAGACGGTGTGACTCTCGAACAGATCGCTGCCGACTTCGGTATCCACCCGATGACCCTGAACAAGTGGATCCGCAAGGCCGACGTGGAGGCCGGGATCAAGCCCGGCACCACGTCGGCCGAATCGCGTGAGCTGCGCGAGGCCAAGCGGCGTGTGCGCCTGCTTGAACAGGAGAACGAGGTCTTACGCCGGGCGGCGGCGTACCTGTCCCAAGCGAATCTGCCGGGAAAAGGTGGTACCCGCTCGTGAGTGAGCTGGCCGCTGACGGCATCCCCGTCACGGTGGCGTGTCGGGTACTCAAGATCGCTCGCCAGCCCTACTACCGGTGGCGCAAGAACCCGATCACCGACGCCGAGCTCGCCGAGGCGTACCGGGCCAACGCCCTGTTCGACGCCCACCGCGAAGACCCGGAGTTCGGCTACCGCTACCTCGCCGACGAGGCCGAAGCCGCAGGCGAGAAGATGTGCCGGCGGACGGCGTGGCGGATCTGCTCCGCCGGCGGCTGGACCAGCACCATCAGCAAGAGAGGCCGCGGCAAGCACCGCAAGGCCGGCCCGCCTGTACACGACGATCTCGTCAAGAGAGACTTCACCGCGCCCGGCCCCAACGAGCTGTGGCTGACCGACATCACCGAGCACTGGACGGCCGAGGGCAAGCTGTACCTGTGCGCGATCAAGGACGTCTACTCGGGCCGGATCGTCGGGTACTCGATCGACTCGAGAATGAAGTCCCGCCTGGCCGTGGCCGCCCTGAACAGCGCTGTCGCCAGGCGAGGGGACGTGGCCGGCTGCGTTCTGCACAGCGATAGAGGGTCTCAATTTCGTTCGAAGAAGATGCAGAAGGCCATCACCCGGCACGGCATGCTCGGGTCGATGGGCAGGGTCGGTGCGTGTGGTGACAACGCGGCGATGGAGAGCTTCTTCTCGCTGCTACAGAACAACGTCCTCGACCGTCGATCCTGGGCCACCAGAGACGAGCTCCGGGCCGCCATCGTGCACTGGATCGAACGGACCTACCACCGCCGCAGACGACAGGACCGCCTCGGCAGATTGACCCCCATTGAATTCGAGACCATCATCAACCACGAGGCCCCTCAGGCCGCGTGACTAACCCTGTCACCTATCCGTGCACCAGGCCCATTGCTCGTGGGTCCAGTTCTCGGCGCGTGCCCGCTCAGCCAGCTCGGCCCAGCAGCGGCGGATGGTGGGCATCTTCAACGCCCGTGCGGCGAACTCGATATGTTTGCCGATCGAATTGTCAGACATGGTGTTTCATCCTTCAGTGATAGTGGATGCGGTGGGTGTGAGTCCGCCTGGTGGCGGGGTGGCGAAGTGCACCCCGAACAGGTCGTCGTAGTCGGGTAGCGCTCTGATGGGCACCTCGTGGCCGTCGGGGTGGGTGCGTACGCGCGCGGCATTGCGGGCCCGGTTCTGCAGCTGTTGGTTGCGGTAGTCGCGGCGCAATTCTTTAGCCGCCCGCACGTGCTGTGCGTCGGCGATGGTGACGTGGTTGGCCCAGCTGCGGTCATGGTCGGCGACGGTGACCTCGCCGCACGCGATCCGCACCCGGTGTAGATCGGCGGTGATGTCGACAAACCGGCCGATCACTGAGGGGTGCACCGAGTAGTCGTTGCCGGCCACGCGCACGTAGTAGTCGCGGCCCAGCCGCACCCGAGTGCTCAACCCGACTTGTGGTGCACTCGGCGGCAGCGTCGCCATCTGCGCCAGGTCCTCGGTGAGCACGTCACAGGGGCGTCGATCACCAATCGAGCGCACCACCCGGGTGTTGGCGTAATCGGCCAGCCAACGATCGAACTGGGCGGTGAAGTCGGCTGGCGAGGCGAAATGGCGGCCCGGCAGAAATGAGGTCTCGAAGAACCGGTTGTTGCGTTCGACCATGCCCTTGTATTCGGGATCGCACGGTGGTGCCAGCTCGAGTCGAGTGCCCAGACTGCCCACGAATCCTGCCGCCAGCGCCGTGGGCTTGCCCTTGCCGCCGATCGCGGATTCGCGGTCCCACACCAGCTTGCGGGTCACCGCACCCAGCTGCGACAGCAGCAACCACATCCCGGCGAGGATGTCTCCGCCCTGGCGCGAGGGGATCATCACCGCCGAGCGGTACCGGGAGAACGCCAACGTCATCACCAACACCGGCAACATCGACAACTGGTTGTGGCCCACCGGGATTCGGTAGTCGGGGAACCACAGATCCCATTGCGAGCACCCGCCGGGTTGATAGATCACCCGATCAGCGGGATCCACCCCGCGGAACTCCGGGCGAATCACCCGCACCCGATCCTTGAGGACCGTCAACGACCTCGACCACCCAATCCGCTGCGCGATCACCGTCGCCGGCATCGTCGGATACTCCCGCAACAACGCCCGGATCTGCGGTTCGAACGCATCCACCGCCGACCCCTTCGACGGCCGCGAGTAGCTCGGGGCCGTATCTGAGGCCAACGCCGCCCGGACCGTATTTCGCGCCACCCCCAACCGACGCGCGATCTCCTTGATCGGCACACCCTCGCTGCGATGCAAACGGCGGATCTCCGCCCACTGCTCCACTGAAATCACCCTCCTAACAAGACGGGGGGTCAAAATTCACCCGTCGTCAGGGGGTCAGTTTTCAGGCGTCGTCAACAGGTGCACCTTCTTCTTGTTCACCTCGATGCCGTCGTCGAACCGCAGGTGTGCCCACGCCCGCCGGAACCCGTGCCTAGGGTGCTTGCGGGCGTAGGTGCGTAGCTGTGCACGCAGGCCAGCGTCCGGGTCGGCCGGAGTTTGCGCCAACGGCACACGGCGGTAGGCAGACCGAGAGAGCCCAACAACCCTGCACGCCATACGTTCTGACACGCTCTTCACGTCTTTGAGCATGTCGATCGCGGCGCGTTTGGCGGTTGGGCTCAGAATTTTCCCTTGGCGATCTCCCGCAGCGCGTCTTTCTCCAACTCGGCGTCGGCGAGCAGCCGCTTGAGCCGGCCGTTCTGCTCGCGCAGCTCCTTGAGCTCTTTGGCAGCATCAGCGTCCATGCCGCCGTACTGGCGGCGCCAGTTGTACAAGGTGGCCGCCGATACCTCGAGGTCGGCGGCGATCTCCTCGCCGTTCTTGCCCTCCGCCGCCAGTTCATCGGCTCGGCGCAACTTGCGCACGATGTCCTCGGCCGAGTGACGCTTCCGTCCCGCCATGATCCTCATCGTCCCTTCTCCGCCCTCAACGGGGCAATCAGGACTCTAGAACCACCCGGACCGGTTCACGGGGGACACGCCAATGGCCCGCCGGTCCTCAGCGTGGTTCGCCGATGAGCTCAAGTCGGACGCTGAGACAACCGCAACGTTCAGGGTGCGCAGGACGGCACCTTGAACGGAACTGCAGCGTACGCGCCTCCAAGAGGTTCCACAGCAAAGTGGCGACACGGTCATCGTCGCCAACACCGGTGCTACCCAAGAGCATTGGTCAGTTGACCCGCATCGTCCCTCAAGGGACCAGTACGGCTCGAGCCGGTTCGTTTCCGCCCGTAGGTGATCACCTTGTCTTACGGCGTCATTCGGTCGCGACGTGGCGGAGAATCGACGTCACCGTCAAAGGTGACCGTCCTGCATCGTGCTCTTCATGAATACTCCTTCTGCGGCACAGCCGCCTTATTCTGCTGGGCCATAGTCCTGGATCTGCCAGCCCCCAGCCGTTTTCGACACGACCACCTTCAACAACGTCGGCAGTTCACTCGGTTGCGGGTTCTGCACGTTCTGCGTCTTCTGGCTCGCGAAGACCATCACCGTGTACTCGCCGTCGGTTTCACCAGTGACGCTGGTGGCCAGCACGCGTCCCGACGCCTGCACCTGGGCCTGCTGCATGATCTGCGTCAGCGTCGGTCGAACCTCGTCGTAACGCTTGACGAGCGCCTCACCTGCGTTCTCCTTGACCGCCGCAAAAAAGGCGTCGGTGTTCTGATAGCTGTAGGTCAGGGACTTGGTCGTGTAATCCGAGGCGGCCTCCGCCGCCGCAGCCCGTTGCGCGGCGTCGTTTTCCAATACCGACTTCGCGTCGTCGGCCTCGAGGTAGAGGTAGGCGAACACGCCGACCAGCACAGCGAGCACCACGATCACGGCCGAAACGACCACGGCAGCACGTGATCGCGGCCATACTGACCAGCGACGCCCACTCGGCGAGGGGGGGTCGACGTCGCTGTCGTCAACCCCCGTCGCGGCTACGGAAGCGGTTTTGGCGTTCTCGTCCACCAGCAGATCGCCATCCGTCGTCGCTGCTGCCGCGCCGCCCTCGACCTCAGTGGCCTCAGTAGGCGGTCTGGTCTGCTCGTCATTTGTCATCTGGGGCCTTCTGTGTACTTGCTGGTGACAGTCGCTTGCGGACAAGCCGTCATCTTGGTGATTGCGACACGGTGATGGGGACCTCGGCGCGACCTGGTCGCGACGTCGGGAAGGTTCGGGCGAGGAGGTCGCCGATCGATCCGAAGTCGACGTATGTGTCCGCGACCTTCTCTGTCGCCGGTTTCACCGCCCGGGTGATCGTCACCAGATCAGGCTGCAGGATCTGGATATAGCCACTGAGCTTGTCCACAAGCTTCAACACGGGAGGCCACTTGTCGTACGAGGTGGTTGTGAACTCGATGAACGCCCGCTGAATTCGCGCCAATCCGTTCACGGCGTCAGGGGTACGCACAGCTGCCGTACTGAGGACGTCCCCGACATTGGACATGAGGCCGAGCAGGAACTCGGCGTTGTCCGCGGTCACCCGGACGGACCCATCTTTGCCGACGAAATCGACTAGACGGTGCATCATGTCGCCGATCATGTCAAGGTCTCCCTGCCGTCCTGCGACGGCCTCGGCGACGGTCTTGTTGATGGACTCGATCGAAGCCGGGTCGAGCCCATCTGCCACCGCAGCCATCTTCGGCAACACCTGGGGCACCGATTGCGACACATGCACCGCCTCCGCGGGCACCACATCTCCGTTGTCGAAGTACCCGCCGGTGGCCGTGCCCCCGGGCACGAAGTTGATGTACTGTTCCCCCGCGATCGACAGATTCTGGATCGACATCACGCTGTCCTGGGGGATCTTGTGATCGGAATCGATCGCCATCTCGACCTTAAGTGCCGAATCCACGACGTTGATGGAGGCCACCTTTCCGACGGGTATCCCCCGCACCATCACCGGCGACGTGTCCAGTAGACCGCCTGAGCTGTCGATGAAGGCGGTTAACGAGTACTCGGAGCGGGTGGGGTTGACGCGTGCCACGCCGACGACGAGGTAGCCGAGCCCTACGACGAACACGACGGCCAAAGCCACCATCGATATGAGCGTGCTGCTGCTGCGCTTCACGGCATCATTCCGATCGATTTCAACACGGTAATGAACGATTCGGCGTCACGCCGCGCCAGGTCCCGACCATCGATGGAGATGTCCGAGAGGTTGATGTCAGGCGACCCCACGAATGGAATGAGTTTGTCGCGGATGACGCGCGTTGCCTGCTCCGTGACGGACTTCGAGTAAATGTCGGAGTTGGCGATCGACGCGATCACCGGGGCGATCGCGGCCACCGACTCCTTGATGCGTGAGTACTCCGGATCCACGATCCTGCCCGCGGCCGTAGCAAATGTACGCAAGTTGGCGATGAGTAACGCGACGTCGATCAGGGAGTAGCCGAGGCCATAGAAGTTGGTTCCGCCCTTGGTCAGCATCCGGTCGATTCCCGACGGATCAGCCAAAATCACTTTCAGAGTCCGATCAGCCGACCTCAACACTACGTCGAGCTGGTCGGTGTTCGAGGAGACCTCCGAAACGGTCTCCAGCGTTGTCCGATACAGGGCGTCGAATTCCTGCGGATCCTTGGGGAACGTGGTGTTCAATGTCGAGATTGCGGTGTGGATCTTGTCGAGTTCACCGCCGCCGAGGACATTCGCCATCCCGCGCATGACGTCCTCGACATTTGCTGCCGGCTCGGTCCGTGCCAGCGGGATCACCGAACCCGACCGCAGCAAGGCACCCGTCGACGGCTCGGCTGGGGGAAGGATGGAAACGTAGATTTCACCAAGGAGAGTGTCTTGACGCAGCTCGGCTCGCGATTCGGCCGGCAGCTGAGTGTTGTTCTTGATGCGAGCTTTGACGACCGCATGCCCGTTCTCGTACGTGACATTCTCGACGGTTCCGACGCTGAGCCCCTCTGAGAGGACTTTTGCGAGGGCCGGCAGGTTGAGTGCGCTGGTGAACTCCATCTGGATGTCGTAGCCGTTGCCGTCGGAGGTCCCTATGGTCGGCGGATTGTCGGCGTTGATCCCACACGATGTCACGAACACCATCGCTGCCATCAGTGCGATCACCAGGGGTCCGAGGCGTGCCCGGTTGACTGAGATCATCAGGCCCCTCCCCCCATCATCCCGGCGATCGTCCTTGATGCATCGCCGGGCCCGCAGACGCCGTTTGCCACCGGCGCGGCGCAGCCACTGACGAGGCTTCGCAAAGGCAGCGACACTGCGAACGCCTGCACGATCGACTTGGCATCGGGGTGTTTCATGATGAGGTCTGCCGTGCGGGCTGCGACCGCTGCCACCATGTCCGGCTGCTCTCCCATGCCGGCGATGAGCGGAACGGCAGCATCACCGATCGCGAATATTGGGGGCCCGAAATCCGTTGCGAGCCGCGAGAGGATCGGTACGAACGTCCCCGCGTACTCGACTGCCGCGCCGAACGTCTGGCCGAACGCGATGATGACATTGATGGCGCCCACGAAGTTGTCGAAGAGGGCGGTCACCTCTTTGTCGTTCTCGGTTGCCACCCCCGTCAGTGTTGCGAGGTTCCCGACGATCCTGCGAATCTGTCCATCCCGCTTGGCCGGGTCGTTGATGAGCGTGGCAGAGTCCTTGATGATCCCGGCCACGTCACCCTGGGTCCCTTCCAGATTGCGGGCGACGAGCTTGAGGGACTGCAGGATGGCGTCGGTGTTTCTGCCGTTGTCCTTGACCAGGTCCTCGGACAAGTCGCTGATCGAGTCGAGCGTCTGACTGATTCCCAGCGGGGTTCTGGTCTTACTCAACGGAATGCACTGATTCGTCTCGTATCGGGCTCCACCGGAGTACGGCTTGGTGAACTCGATATGACGTTCGGTCACGATGGATGTCGACACCAGAGTCGCGCCGACGTCGGCGGGCAGCGGCACGCTCTTGTCGACCCGCATGTCGATCCTCACACCGGACTGACCTTTATTCTGGTGCACCCCGACGACGCTGCCCACCTTCTTGCCGAGCATGGCGACTGCGTTGCCTTCGAAGAGGCCCGATGCATCGGTGAACTCTGCGCATAGGGCGCGCGTGTCGTCGGACGCTGTCCGGCCTATCCCGATACCAGCGATGACCACCACCACCACGGCGATCAGGAGCAGCAGTCTTCGGACCCAGGTGGTCAGCATTTGTCGTCACCACTCGGAATGCACACACGAACCTCTGGTTCTGTGGTGGCCGGCGCACCGACCGGCGCCTGGAGGAGGACGCCGAGGCGCTGAGTGATCTGATCGATCTGTGTCAGGGCATTGGAGTAGCCCGGCATCTCTGTCGACACCTTGTCCAGGAGCGTCTTGAACTGTTGCACGGACGGTTCGATGCCATCGCGGTACGCCACGAGCGGCCTCGTCAGAAGTTTGAACAGACGCCTGAGATAGTCGAACCCGCCGCGGACGTTCTGGATATCAGGTCCCAGCGTCCTGGCCAGGAAGCTGAGTTGACGGAGAAAGTCGACTAGCACCTGTTTTTGGTCGGCGAAAGCTTTGACGTATTCATCCGATAGAGCGACCGTTTTGTCGAGCTGACCGTACTGTCGCTCTAGGAGGTCCATCAGACTGCTGGTGTTCCTCAGTGCGTCGGGAATGTTTGTGTTGCCGTCGGAGAACGCATTCTGCAGCAGCGCCGCAGTTTGACGGAGATCGACGCCGTTCACATCACGGAACACCGGCGTCGTCGTCTCGAGCGTGTTGGAGATGTCGTAGGTACTCGATGTCTGAACAAGGGGGATGGCCCCCGACAGCGCGGTCGGTCCTGACCCTGGGTCCAGATCGAGAACTCGCCCGCCGATCGGCGTGATCAGGCGAACCGCTGCGGTAGCATCCGAACGGACTGACACCGAGTCGTCGAGTCGAAATTTGACTGTGATAACCGTTCCCGTGAGGTCCACCGACGACACCTTCCCTTGTCTTATCCCCGCTATACGCACCTGATCACCCGACTCCAGCCCGCCGGTGTTGACCAGATGGGCCGAGTACACCTTTTGACCGGGCGGTGCGATATACACGGCCCCGGCGATGACCAGACCGACCACCACGGTCACCACCACCACACCGGCGACGATGAGGTCGCGTCTGCGTTCGGGCTGGTGATGCGATCGATTTCGATTGAACAACCTCACTGACACACCACCAATCGTTGCCCCATAAGCGCAATCTGCGCTGTATCCGGCAGGGGCAGGAGACCTTTCGAACATTGCGCCTCGCTCGGCGTGGAGTTCGTCGCAGCGGTGAGCGAGTCCATAAGGGGCTTGAGCAGTACCGCGCCGTTGAGTAGACCCTCTAATTCCCCGGGTTCTCGCGCCAGACGCTGATAGATCGCCGCGAAACTCTGGTCGTACGTTGACTCGATTTGCTCGCCGGTGAGGACCGTCTTCGACATGGACCGGTTGACCTCGCGTAGCGACTCTCGCAGCCGGTCACTCACGCGGCTGAAGGCGTCGACGATCGATCCCAGCTTGTCGACGAGTTCGACCATCTCCGCCGAGCGGCCTTCGAGCTGGTCGGAGACCTGGCCGAGACTCGTCACAATATTCGTGATGATCTCAGACCGCTGGTTCCCGTAGGCGGTGATGTTGGCGATCTGCTTCAGAACAGGCGATATGCCCCTTCCATCACCTTGAGCAACGCGCAATAAATTGGACTGCAGTTCATTGATCTCGTCGGCATTAAGCGTGTCGAACACCGGCTTGAATCCGTTGAACAAGGTGGACACATCAAATGAGGGAATGGTCTTGTCGAGCGCCACCTGTGTGAGTTCCCCCTGTGTCTTCCCCTGTGCCGCACCGATCAATTCGACATATCGCTGTCCGAGAAGATTCTGATAACGCACGGCGGCGGTGGTTTTCGATGTGATCGTGACGTCGTCGTTCAGTTGGAAATGAACGACCGCCGTGGGCCCGTTCAGGTCGATCGCCGTCACATAACCGACCTTGACTCCAGCCAGCCGCACACCGTCGCGAGGTTTGAGCCCGGAGGCATCGGAGAAGACCGCTGATCGTTCAGAACTCGGTCCATCCGAGCTGGGTTGGAGGATGGCGATGATCACGTAGGTGAGAACGCCGATGACTGCGGCGAACGCGACGATCTTGATGATGGTGGGAGTTAACGACTTGAGCTTCATCTACCTCGGTCCTCCTACTGCAAGCGCGCTCTGCAGCGCAGGTGACGTCTGCACTACCAGGGCGACCTGAAGTTGTACTCGCTCGCCGACCTGCGGCGTGGCCTTGTCGATGCTGTCCAGGATCTGCGGGATGGTGTAAACGGTCCGCGCGAGCCCCGAGGCCGATCTGGCGACTGGCCTCGCCAGATCGAGGCCGACGTCCAGTAGTGAACTCAACGCCGGGTAGTTTTTGTTCAACAGTCCTCCGAGTGCGCCGAACAGGACCTCGCCGGTGTCGTTGAGGTTGCCCTTGGTCTGTTTGATGGCCTCGTCGGTGGCGAAGAAGTCAGCGATGTCGACGTTTATGAGGATGCCCGGAATGAACGGCTTCATGAAGTCGGCAACACCCTCGGACACGTCTGCCGCGATCGCCAAATCCTGGCCCACTGGCCGCTGTTGAACGTCCCGAGTGAGCTGTGCGATCTGGAACATGAGTTTTCCGGCGTCGGCAAACGTTTGGGAATCGTCGACGACAAACTTCACCACCGAATTGAACGCCGGCTGATCGAGAGCATTGACCAGCTTGGAAAGTTTTCGAATCAGGGTCGAGACCGACGTTTGTTCGGACTGCTGCTTGCTCACATAGACACTGCCGCCATCACGGATGAGCGCTCCCTGCCCGGGGTCGACAATATCCAGTGCCGTCGGCCCCAGCGCGTTGGCGGACGTGTAATTCACCGCCAAGCCCTGACGCAACCGGATGTCGTCGTTCACTCCGGTGAGCTCAATTTTCACAGACGTGCTTTGGTCGCGCACCGACACCGAGGACACCTTGCCCACCGTGAGGCCCCGATACTTCACCTCCGATCCGCCCTTCAACCCGTCACCAATCGCGTCGGTGGTGATCGTCACTGTCTTGTTATCTTCAAATTTTCCGGTTGCGTTTGACACCAGAAAATAGGCCGCAACCACCACTACGACGAGGACCCCAATCCCACGCAGTGTCAAATTTGTTATTGAGGGCGCGCGCCCTGACGGATCTTTATAAACAGCCACTTCAACCCCTAGCCCGAAATCCTGACGCCCGAATCGAAGCCCCACATCAGCAGGGTCAAGATCATGTCCTCCACAACAATGACGATGAGACTGCTGCGGATCGCTCGACCAGACGCGCGGCCGACGCCTTCTGCTCCACCGGTGGCGTAGAAACCCTGGTAGCTGTGGATGATGACGACCGATACCACGAAAATCAGGACCTTGATGACTGAGAACGCCAGATCCTGCGGTTTGAGGAACGCATTGAAATAGAAGTCGTAGGTGCCACCTGACTGGCCGTGTAGCAGGATGACGACCAGTTTGGCCGCGGCGAAACTGAGTATCAGCGTCACGATGTAGAGGGGAATGATGGTGGTGATCGCTGCGACCACGCGTGTGCTGACGACGTATGGAATCGGCCGCACCGCCATCGATTCGAGTGCGTCGATCTCTTCGGCGATGCGCATCGAACCGATCTCCGCAGTGAGGCGACAGCCGGCCTGGGCTGCAAAGCCGATCGCAGCGATAATCGGTGCCAACTCCCGAGTGTTGGCGTATGACGAGATGAACCCGGTAAGAGACCCCATCCCCACCAGGTCCAGCGAGGCGTAACCCTGGATGCCGATAGATGCCCCGACAGCCATTCCGAGAATGACCAGCACGACTGCGGTACCCCCGCCGACCAGAACAGCGCCTCGTCCCCAGGCAAACTCCTGTATGTACAAGAGCGTCTGTCGTCGATAGGTGGTCGCGACGTGACGAATTCCTGCGACGGTGTCGATGATGAATGTGGTGATGTGCCCGAGTTGTGCGGGGACTTCGGCGAGGGGCGTCACAGAACGCACGATCGGACGAGTGATCGAAGTGAAACGGGTGGATGGTACTGCGGTCACGTGTTCTCCGTCATCCGATGGTCTGCGGGACGAACATGATTGTCAGCTGGGTGATGACCACGTTGATGACGAAGCACGCCACCACCCCCAGGACCACGGTGGCGTTGACAGATTGGGCCACACCCTTCGGGCCGCCTTTCGTGGACAGACCCCGGTGACATGCGATCGCCACGACCACGAGACCGAACACCAATGACTTGATCAGTGCCACCAGGATGTCCGCCGACGAGGCGAACGAGGCGAACGAGGCGACGTAACTTCCGGGCGTGATGCCCTGGACGTTGACGCTCAGGATGTAGCCGGCCACGAGACCGGTAAACACGATCAGCATGCACAACATTGGAGCGACGATGAGAACCGCAACGAACCGCGGTGCGACGACTCGACGGGTCGGATTGAGTCCAAGAGTTTCCATGGCATCGATTTCTTCACGGACGGTGCGTGCGCCGAGGTCAGAGGCGATGGCTGACCCTGCCGCACCACCGAGCAGAAGGGCTGTGACGATCGGTGCCCCCTGCTGAATGATCCCGAGTCCACCAGCGGCGCCGGCGATGGACGTGGCCCCGACCTGCTGGGTCAGACTTCCGACCTGCACCGAGACGATAACGCCGAACGGAATCGCCACCAGGATCGCCGGCAACGTCGTGACGGTGATGACGAACCAGGTCTGTACAACGACCTCCCGAAACGGAAATCGTCCGGTGACAATGTCATACACGGTCCACCGCAGTGCCTGGCCGGCGAGCATGGTCGTGTTCCCGAAGGTCGCAAGACTATCCGTCGCACGACCAGTGACTCCCGTAGCGATACTGCTCTCCTTCATATGGCTGCACAGCCCTTCAATGGTGTGCATCACAGTATCAGGTACTTCGAGTACTTCAATACATGATTCGGAGATTCCTGCCGGAGTTAGCGCACTGGCCGGGTCAACGTCGGACAGCGAATCGGTGAAGTCGTCCGTCGCCGCATTTACCGAAGCTCTCGGAGACATCGAGCAGCCCGGCCAGGGCTTCCCCGCCGGATCTCGGGGCGGTCCAATACCAGCAGCGGATGGAACCGAACGTTTTTGGCTCTTCGCAGTTGAGGGTGTAGAGGTGGTCGGCGCCGCGTGCTGCTCGTTATAGGAATGATCAGGGTGAGTGCCCACCGCGCCATCTCGATGACATCGAGGACCATCGTGGTGCGACGACGGGGGTCACAGGTACCCACCGACGCGGCCCTCGTTCAGCAGCGGTCCGAGCGGCGCTGACGTCCACCCACGAGGTTGTCCGTCAAAATACCTTGGTCGCCGAACAACTCCGAGCGCCAGGTCTTGAGCAGATAGTCTGTGGGGTTGTCGCTGGGATGGAACCCGCGACGCGTGTAGGTTCCTAACTCGCGCAATACATCTCGGTTGATCCACGGGTTGGTGCGCATAGCCGCCACGCTTCGCAGAAGACGAACCGGGTTGTACGTGGCGCGATCGGTGAGCATTGACGCCAGCGTGGACACGGTGACAAGTCCCAGAAACGTGATGTGGATCCCGCGCATCGTGCCGATACGCAGAGCTTCGCTGCCACCGATGGTCCGGTAGACGTCGAACGCCACCGCTTTGTGTTCGACCTCCTCGTAGGCGTGCCACAGCAGGAGTCCCCGCACCTCGTCGGAGGTGAGTAGCGCGCGTGCCTCGGTATTCGTGAGGAGCAGAGAGGCCAGGGTCGCCGTGTAGTGCTCGAGGCCGGCGGTCATGGCCAAGGAGAATTTGTGCGGCGCGTGACGGTAGATCATCGCCAGCGCTCGCTTGGTGAGGCGGTCATTGATCCGAGTGGGGTAACCCATTTCCTGGAGATGCTCGTTGATCTCGCGGTGCTCGCGTCCGTGTGTAGCCTCTTGGCCGATGAACCCGTCGACCTGCGCCCTCAATGTCGCGTGGGCGATCTCATCCTTGTAGTACTTCACCGACCGGATGAAGAAGTCCTCGCCCTCCGGGAAGACCGATGACAGCATGGACACGACGTGACTCATGATCAGGTCGTCGGAGACATAGTGTCGGTTCATGGAGCCCTGCGGATAGGAGAACTTGATCCGCCTTGCACGGATGGGCGCTGCCTTGAAGTCGACCACACCGGCGTCGTCGGTAGAGCTGATGGCGGGTTGCTCCGCGTCCATGCTGTCCTCCGGTCCCGTTCCGCCACACCAGAATATGTGTGTCAGCAGCCACAGCTCGATTCCCAACTATCAGTCCGCAGAGACAGTGTTGTCAATGGTCGATAAGGCCCCGATGGGGGTGCCGCGGTCGGCGAACGCACACTTGATGGCACCTGCCCAGGCCGAAGTAGACGCCCTGTGGGGCCGCGCCGAAGGACCCCAGCCGGCATAGGCTGACATCGCCAACTTGCGCTACGTACAACGCTCGGCCGACCAGCTGCGGCCGCGCGCAGCTGGTGCGCCTGGCCAGCAAGCAGTTTGTCCGGGATCGGGAACTGGACCTGGGTGCTTCAGGGTACTTGAGAGAACTAACCCGTGAACCGCGATCATTTCGCCCGCCCCACCTCCGGCATGTGGTCTTGTCTCACGACCGCCGGTGCGCTTGGCTCTGATGAGCTATCGAATCCACCTCACAGAAGGACACCCAATGCCCAACCAGACCACGTCCGTTCCCGCCGCTGCCGGAGCCGTCTTGGCCGCGACCGGCTTAGCACACTTGGTGGTGCCGCAGGCGTTTCATGCCATCACCGCGTCGGCGTTCCCGAAGGACACCACCACGTGGACCAAGCGGAACGGGGTCACCGAGGCCGTCGTGGGCACCGCGATCGCGATTCCGGCGACGCGGAAGGCGGGGCTGGTCGCACTGGGCGCCTACGTTGCGTTCCTCGGTTCGCGGATAGTTCTCGCGAGACGGTGACACTCACCCGGTGCTGGACTGATTTCGGTCCACCGGGAGTTCTGACGGGCCACCGCCGCCGGGTCGATGCCCGGCGGGGCGGTGGGAGATCACGATTGGATCTGTACGTCCCCGACCCACCACCTACGAGGTGAAGCCGGGGATCGGGTACTGCCCGTTGAGGCTGTGCTGGCCTACGTCGGCGATCTTGTATGCCTCTGGGGCGTGCCGGGTGTGGGTACGCACGTTGCGCAGAAACGGTCGAAGCCGTACTTGGGATTGATCCCGCGCCGTACCGATCACCTCGAAGATCCCGCTGTTGAGGTTGAGCGCGGCAGTGGTCGCCAACGCCTTGACCCCGGACACCTTCACCATCAGTTCGCCGCGGTCCTCCGGGTGAGAGCATCACCACTTGTCCCAGGCCCGTCTGCAGCAGGAGCGTCGCTTCGCGGGCGATGGAGTCATCGCCCTTGCAATGCGGTGGTGGATTCGCCGTGGGAGCGAAGCGTGTAGGGATCGTGAAGGTGCACCCCTCGTGAAGATCGATCCGCCGACGAAGACGAGACCAGCACGACGGTAAGCAACATCGGCCCCCATCCGGGTAGCCGGGTAACCATCCGCCACCTCGTGTCTCAGCATGACAGCGGGCTCGTCGTCAGTGACAGAAACCGGCCAGCATCCGCTGCGTGAACGGCGGAGTAGGTGCGGCGGCCGCAACTGCCAACATGTCGGCGACCGAGGTGAACTTGTCGCGCGGGCGGCGCCCTCCGCCACGCTTGATTTCGGCTTCGTCGATGGCCCTCCATCCGGCCGCGTTCACCACATCTGGTCTGCGGCTGCGCACCAGTTTCGCCAACGCGTGGGGCCTTGTGCGCGGCGCGGTCAACAGACCGGCGTTGTAATCATCGACGACGCTTTGTACCGTCTCCGCCGCGCACGACTTGTTGGTGCCGATGAAACCGTTGGGGCCGCGCTTGATCCAGCCCGCCACGTAGCTGCCTGGCACCGGCTGTGCCGTTTGCGGATCGATGACCCGGCCCCCGTCGTTGGGTATCACGGCGGCGACGTCATCGAACGGTAGATCGCGAATGGCCTTCCCGCGGTATCCGATCGATGTCAGCACCAGGCCGGCGTCGAGATGACAGATTCGATCCGAACCCGTCACTGTGAAGTCGATGCCGCTCACGAGGGCAGTGCCGAGGATGCGCGCGGGCGTCAACCGGTATGCTAACCGGATCTGCGGGCGCGTCGCGGGCACTGACGCGTCTCCGAGCTTGCTCAGTACCTCCAGTTTGTTTCGGATCAGCGGGTCCTCCGCCGTGGCGAGGTCGGCCTGCACGAGAGCTTGGTCGGTCGCATCGAGAACCACGTCGCACGTCGATGTTAGCCCGATCAATTCCGGCAGGGTGAAAGCGGACTGCGCCGGCCCGCGGCGGGCTGCGATCACCACTTCGTTGACCTTCGACTGCCGCAGTGCGGCCAGCGCGTGATCGGCGATGTCCGTGCGCGCCAATGCGTCCGGATCAGTCGTCAAAATGCGGGCTACGTCGAGCGCGACGTTGCCGTTGCCGACCAGCACCACTCGTTCATGTTCCAGCGTGACAGGGAGATCTGTGTATTCGGGATGTCCGTTGATCCACGCGACCATTTCGGTGGCCGTGCCGGTGCCGGGCAGTCCCATGCCGTCGACGTCGAGTCTGCGATCGTTCGGCGCTCCGACGGCATACACCACCGCGTGATGGTGGGCCAAGAGTTCGGAGTGGGACACATCCGATCCCACCTCGACGTTGAGGTAGAAGGTGAATCCAGGCGATCGGCTCACTTCGTCGAAAAGCCGCGTGACCCGCTTGGTGTTCTGATGGTCGGGTGCGACGCCGGCCCGCACCAGCCCATAGGGCGTCGGGAGACGTTCGAAGACGTTGACCCGTACGCCTGACTGGGTTAACAGTTCGTCGGCGGCATACATCGCCGCCGGACCAGAGCCAACGATCGCTACCGTCAATGGATCAGACTCGCGTGCATCGACTTTCGGCGCGGCGATGACCGGCGCCAGCTTAGACGTCGGCGGAACCCTCTCGCCTGCGGGCCGATCCGGGTAGAACGCCGCGTTGAGGGAGACAAACGGCAATTGTTCAGGCCGCAGCTTTGCCTGCGGCACTATCGCCCCGACCGGGCAGGCAGATACACATGCGCCGCAGTCGACACACGAGACCGGATCGATGTACAACATCTCAGCGGTGGCGAACCCGGGTTCGTCTGGCGACGGATGAATACAGTTGACCGGGCAGGCGTACACACAGGAGGCGTCGCTACAGCACGACTGGGTGATCACATGGGGCATGTACGCCGCCCTACGCTACGGCGGACACGTGCTGGCGCTGCGGCTCGCTACGGTAGCGACTCGGCTTGCCGTCGATCTTGCAGATCCGCCAAACGATCTTGGCGAGCGGATTGATCAGTCCCGTGTCGTGGCACAGCATCCGGACGTCACCGAACATGTCACGTAGCGTTTGCCGCGACTCCGGCGAATTGAAGAAGACCTCCTTGCGCACCGAGCGTGGAATATCGAACTCCTTCCAGAACTCCCGCGGCGGAACCATGATGGCCGAACACAGCACGCGCATCATCACCGGCACAAACATCGACAGCAAGAACCGCTTCCCTCGCGACAAATGCGGCACCCGCTTACGCAGGTACTCATGCGCGAACGAGATGTGCCGCGCCTCTTCGGCCACGTGGATCGCCATCACCCGCTCCATGATCGGGTGCAGCTGTTTACCCTCGCGCAGAACGTTCTTCTGCGTGTGATCGATGGGTTCTTCACCGGCGAGAATGCCGAACCAGAACGGGATCGGCAGCGGCCCGGCCATCAACGGGACGACCGGTTGGGACCACCTCAGCAATCTTGGCATCCCGGGCACGTCGACGCCGATGCGGTTCACCATCTCCTGGAACATCATGGTGTGGTTGCACTCTTCGGCGGCCTCGTGCAGGCAGTAGCGGTACTCGGGCGACCCGTTGGGCGTCCAGAACGCGTAGTCCATCAGGCCGCGGATCAGGACCAACTCGAAGTGCAGGCCGACCTTGGCAACGTTGGCCTGACGCCACATACCGATCTCGATCTGGCGCTCGACCGCTTGCGCTTGATACCACGGGTGACGTCCGAGCGGATCGGTCCCAGGAAGGATCCACCGCTCGTCATTGGGTGTCACCGCGAACTCGGGTGCATCCCAATCGATATCGATATAGGGGTTGAAATGCCGTCGCACTGACCCCTCAGACAGTGTGTTGAGCATGTCGGTGTACACGGTGTCGTCGAGCACATCCATGTTGCTACGCCAACGTTTGATGATGCCGGTTCTAGCCATAAGAAGCCTCCCCTGAGGTTGATGTTTCTACGGCTTTTATACGTACACGATACCGCAAGTATCGGATATCGGAAATGCCCCGGTCGTGCGATGACCGAAACCGCCCCGATCCAGGGCCGCGCGATAGGGAGCGGTGGCTGGCAAGACGGCTAACCAGCGAGACGCAAAGACGGCATGACGGCCTGGGCCGCGCGGTCGCTACAGGCGCGTGTGTACAGGAATGGAACGTATATGTACACGCGGAGGGTCGGACGGTGTTGAAATCATCGAATTGTGCACATGTCAGAACAGAGCGGGCGGGCGGTGTCGTCGTGCGCCGGTTGCCCCCGTGTCGCTTCGGCGGGCTCGTTTTTCAACCGGAACCGACACCTCCCTCAGGACAGTTCTTACCGCTGACAGCTGATCTTGACGGCTGATGGTGACCAGGTGATCGTAGGGGCCGCTCAACCGGCTACGACGCCGTCCTGGCCGAGCTAGATCGCCAATCGGCCAACCACCGGCCGTCAAGCACCAAGTCTGGCTTTTGTTGGTGCACGAAGGCGGCAGCGAGGGGCTCTCGCTCTGGCACGGCGGCCCACATATTTCGTGTTCTCCGGCCCACTGGGACGACGGGCAAGACGACCATCGGCCGCATCCTCGCAGCGGATGGGGGTCAATAGTGCTGCGCCTCGTGATCTACGGTCTATGCATGGTGGCAGCAGCTGTGAGATACGTGCCGGCCCGAGTCGCGCATACTGCTTTACAACGACCACGTACGCCGGGCGAGCTCGTCAATACACTTCGCACCGGGTCGCCGGCCAGGCGGCTACGGTATTCAACCGTCCTCGTCACTGGCTCTTCGTCGGGCATCGGCGCTGCGGCAGCTGAAGAGTTCGCCCGTCGTGGAGCCCACGTCTTGATGGTGGCGCGTCGTGCGCACAGCCTAGACGAGCTCGTCACGCGTATCCGGGCCGCGGGCGGCTATGCCGACGCCTGTCCGGCGGATCTCTCCGACACCGACGACACGGCTCGCCTGATCCAGCACGTGCTCGCCGAGTACGGCTGCCCAGACATCGTCGTGAACAACGCCGGGCGGTCGATTCGCCGCGAGGTCCTCGACTCGACGGATCGGCTGCACGACTATCAGCGCACCATGGCGGTCAACTACTTCGGTCCCGTGCAGCTGACGTTAGGGTTCCTACCTGCCATGAAGGAGCGCGGCAGCGGCCACTTCATCAACGTCTCCACCTGGGGGATCCCAATGGGCGCTATGCCCAAGTTCTCGGCATACGCGGGATCGAAGGCCGCGATTACCGCCTTCGGACGCAGCATAGCGTCGGAGTTGCGTGGCACAGGGGTCTCTGTGACGACCGTCTTCTTCCCGCTCGTGCGGACACCGATGATCGAGCCCACCAACGAATACCACCAAATTCCCGCGCTCACCGCGGTCGAGGCTGCGGACTGGCTCGTGCACGCGGCTGTGTATCGCGATCTGGAGGTCATGCCGCGAGTGGCACGGCTTCTCCGACGAGTGGGCGCGGCCTCGTCGAGAGTCGCGGACCGGCTTGTGGAACGTAATGCGCCCTGACGTGTGCCCCAGATGGTGGCCCACGGCGAGGTGATCAACTCGGCGAGGAGGGCCGATGTGCGACACGGGGATACCTGACTCGTCGGTGCGATCGGCCCGAGGCTCTGCTGCACGACGGTCCACTTAGCCTGGTCCCGCCGCCGGGCTGTCGGGGTGGTGCCCCGGACCTGCGATCTCGGCCAACGTGTCGGCACGACATATGCGACGCCACGCGCCACCCGACGATCATCCGGGAGTAGACGTCGGTAATGAAGCACACATACCCCACCCCGCACCAGGTCGGCACGTACGTCAGATCGGCACCCACAGATGATTGGGTGCGGTCGCGGTGAAGTTGCGTTTGACCAGATCCGGATGCCGTGGCGTATCTGGATCGGCTTTCGTGGTGCGCACCTGCTTTCCCCGGCGGACCCCTTCGATGCCGGCGAGCCGCATCAACTGGGCGACCTGGTCGCGGCCGACGGCGTGACCGCGCCCGGCGCGCGGCCGTCCACAGCTTGCGGTCACCGTAGACCCGGTAGTTGTCCTCCCCCAGCTGTTCAAGAGCCGGACCCATCACCCGCGTCACGTCGCGTCCGCGCCGACGGCGCGCGGGCCTTGGTCACGTAGTACGTACTCGGGGCCCACCGGCACCCCTGCTGAGCGCAGGACAGCACTAATGGGCTCGACCCCAAACCAAGCGGAAGTAGAACTCTGAAGCCCACACCGTGTGGAATCCGGTGCCGAGGATCGAGAGACCATATGTACTCACAGCATTCCTTCCGCTACAGGTCGCCGCCCGGCGCGCGACGCGGGAGATTAGTGCGTCGTCGGCGTATCGTCGTGGTCACTTACCTGCTGCGGAATAGCCGTCTCTACAACGTGGTTCGGAGAACTCTTACCCAACGTGCTCGTGAAGTGCTCCAGCGTGACGACGATGAAGAGCCCAACCGCCGACGCGACGCGCTGGCCGGTTGTCGCCTCTCGCAGTTCGGCCCGGACTTTGAGTTTGCGGCCCGTCCGGGACACGAGATCGGCACTGACCTCGTACCGGGTGCCCAGCAACACGGGGGCGAAGAACTCGGTGTCGAGTTTGCGAGTTACCGCCATCTCGCCCACGACGTAGAGCAGCATCCCCACCATGTCATCGAGGACGGTGACCACGGCGCCACCGTGTGCTATTCCGGGGGCGCCGCGATGTCTACCATCGAATACATGCACGGCAACCACGCCATCTCCACGCCGTCGGGCCTGCAAGCGGTATCCGTGCGGATTGTCGGTACCGCACCCAAGACACCATGGGTGGTGCGCCTCCAGTTCTGCACCGTCGACTACGTCGCCGCGGTTCTGGAATGCGTTCCACCAGTGGACCGTTAGCTGCTCATCGGTTGGACTGTCGATGACGATGCCTCCTGAAAATCAACACGCAGCTTGTTTTTGACGTCCCGCCAGAGCGCGCCACGGTCATCAAACGGGCGAATCCGAGCACTTTGACTCGTTTCGACTCAAGTTAGTCGATCTCACACCGAGAGCAAACACGCACATCAGTTGTTACTGATCGCAGCAGGCGTTCGCAACCGACATCTTTGCCCACGAGCTGCGGCAGTCAGCAGTACCGCCTTCGGGACGCAGTACGCCCTCGACCCGGAGGCTTGAGACCGCGTCTCGTCAAAGCCCTCGAAGTCGCCCCGAACTGCGAGAGGCGACGCCCGGCCACGCGCGTCGCGTCAGAGGTTGGGCTCTTCATCGTCGGCACGCCGGCCCAATCCCTCACCGTGTCTTCTGTCCCCAGCCGAGCCGCCCATTCAGCGAGGTCGCGAAGCGAACCCGCACCGCAACGCTCTCCCTTACTGTGACGGCAGGAATCAGCACCTCATCATCGCGTGTCTACCGGCGAAGCTGTCGATCCTCGGAAGGACAATCCGCTAGCCAAATCACTGCAATCGTTCATGGTCAGGCGTCAAGGACCCGCAGCACGCTGGTGTAGTCCTCGGGTTTTGGAACAGCATGGTGCGAGCGGCGATCGGGCATAGATCTCGGTGAGCTGCACACCGCTGTTCCCCTCGATGATGGGTCTCCGATCGTGATGTCGTGTCAATGAACGTCACCACACCGCCGAGCAGCCCCCCATCAGCGCGCCGCGCGACCATCTCACTGGCCTGCCCAATCGAGTCCAGCCCATCGACAGCCTGGACACTACTTGCAGTGCTCGACACTCCTCCTCACTAGATGGTTGACAAAATCGAGTGGAGGACCAGATACTGTAGGTATCTGATACTCAGGGTTTCGAGTACCTGATACCATAGTCCTGATGCGATCAACGAGGGTGACTTTGACGCCAATGGCGCTACTCCGCGGTTGGCCCCCGATTTTCGTGGCAATACCGGCAGCCACTAGTAAGTCGCCTAACCGACTGCCCAGTTTGGCACGGGGGCACTACCCACAAGATGGCCACCTATCACGCAGAGCTGGCCATCTGTGCGCAGCGAAAGTTAATTATTTGGGACAAGGTTTCGCGCATGACATTCGCGGAACACGTCCCTGTAACCAGTGTCCTGAGGAGGCCGTTTCATGCTCATCCGCCGCATTGCCCGTCCCATGCTCGCGACCGCGTTCATCGCCACCGGGATTAATGCGATCCGCCGCCCGGAACAGCTAGCCGAAACCACCCAGCCGTTTGTCGACAAAGCAAAAACCCAACTGCCCCTGCAGGCCGCGGATCTGATCCCGTCCGACGCGCAGGTGCTGGTCCGGATCAACGGCGCGATTCACATCATCGGTGGTCTGGCGCTGGCCACCGGCAAGTTCCCGCGGCTCGCCTCTCTGACCCTCGCAGGCGTCATCATTCCGACTACGCTGGCCGGAAACGGTTTCTGGAACGAGACCGATCTGGACGAGCGGGCCGAGCAGCAGGCCCATTTCATCAAGAACGTGGGACTCTTGGGCGGGCTGCTGATCACAACCGTCGACACCGAAGGGAAGCCTTCGCTGGCATGGCGCGGACGCAAGGCAGCAGCCATCGCGAGTGACAAGGTCACCGCGGTGCTGCCGTCGACCGCCGCCAGTGCGACAACGGCCGGTGTCCTGGCCGGTCGTGCGTCGCACATCGCCGAGGTCGTCACAGAACGCGCCGGCGAGCTCGCCGAGGTCGCTACTGAACGCACCGCGTCGCTGAGCAAAGCGGCTGCGGAAAAACAGGCCAAACTGGGCGAACGAGCCGGTAAGAAGTAGGCGAAGTTGGCGATGCAGCTGCCAAGCCGGAGGCCAACATTACCCATCGTCATAATTCTCACCGCTTCGTCCGCCGATTCTTGGCCAAATAGAACCGATAAGAAAACAGTCCCCGTTAGATATGCCCCTAAGTCGCAGACGCCGATAAACAGTATCGGCACTTGTTGTGTCAACAATGCCGGAGGCCGAAGAATCATGAGTTTCAAGAGTCCCTTTCCCCCTGTGGAGATCTCCGAGGATTCGATCTACGAGACGTTGTTCGGGTCGATCAGCGAGGAGGACCTGGATCGGACCGCGCTGATCGACGCCGGCGCCACCGAGGGCACCACCTACCGCGAGCTGATCGGCCGGATCAACGCCTTCGCCGGAGCCCTGGCGGCGCGTGGCATCGAGGTGGGCGACAAGGTTGCACTGCTGTCGCCGAACACCTCGGCGTTCGCGTTCGTGTTCCACGGCATCCTGCGTGCGGGCGCCACTGCAACCACCGTCAACGCGCTGTTCACCGCGCCCGAGATCGCCAAGCAGCTCACCGACTCGGGTGCCAAGATGCTCATCACGATCACCCAGCTCGGTGACCAGGCCAAGGCGGCAGCAGCGCAGGTCGGTCTGCCCGAGAGCGCGGTGATCTTGCTGAACGGGCCCGGAGAGGCCGAGAGCCCTCACCCGAACGCGCTCGATCTGCTGGGTGCCGGCCTTGCGGCACCGGACGTCAGCTTCGACCCGGCCACCCATCTTGCGGTCCTGCCGTACAGCTCGGGCACCACCGGCAACCCCAAGGGTGTGATGTTGACCCATCGCAACCTGGTCGCCAACGTGGCGCAGAGCCAGCCGCTGCTGAACATGTCCCACGACGACTCGGTCCTCGCGGTGCTGCCGTTCTTCCACATCTACGGGATGACGGTGCTGCTCAACCTCGCGCTGTACAACCGGGCGAGGCTCGTGGTGATGCCGCGTTTCGATCTGGTGCAGTTCCTCGAATCCATCCAGAACTACAAGTGCAGCTATGTGTTCATCGCGCCGCCCGTGGCGGTCGCGCTGGCCAAGCACCCGCTGATCGACGACTACGACCTGTCGTCGGTCAACACCATCATGTCGGGTGCCGCGCCACTGGACGAGGTGCTGGGCAATGCTGTCGCCAAGCGCCTGAACACCCGGGTCATCCAGGGCTACGGCATGAGCGAGCTGAGCCCGGTCAGCCACGCCATGCCCAGCAAACCCGGCGACGGCCCGGAGGCGCCGCTGTCGTCGTGCGGTTGGCCCATCCCGAACACGGTCAACAAGATCGTCGATCCGGCCACCGGCGACGAGATCGACATCCCGGCCGAAGGACTCAGCGAGCCGGGTGAGCTGTGGGTGGCGGGCCCGAACGTCATGGCGGGCTACCTGAACAACGACAAGGCCACCAAGGAGACCATCGACGACGACGGGTTCCTGCACACCGGCGACATGGCGCGGGTCGATGCGAACGGCTGCGTCTACATCGTCGACCGGCTCAAAGAACTCATCAAGTACAAGGGCTACCAGGTGCCGCCCGCCGAACTCGAGGCGTTGCTGCTCACCCACGACGATGTCGCGGACGTTGCGGTCATCGGCGTGATCGAGGCCGACACCGGCGAGGAGATCCCGAAGGCGTTTGTGGTCAAGCGTGAAGGCTCCGATCTCACCGGTGAGCAGGTGATCGAGTTCGTCGCCTCTCAGGTTGCTCCGCACAAGAAGGTCCGCGAGGTCGAGTTCATCGACGCCATCCCGAAGAGCGCGGCAGGCAAGATCCTCCGCAAGGACCTGCGTAGAGCCACGGGTGATTGATCGAGTGGTGGCGAGGTAATCGCACTCCTGGTCGCCGCACCATCAGAAACTGATCGCGAACGTGTCACACCAATGTCCGCCGAGCTATAACGACCGTGAAGATGGTGTCCCGCAACAGCTGCGGGGTCAGGCGCAGACCGGTCACGGTGTCGCAGAGAGCGAACGTCGCCTCGTGGCAGTGAAACTCAGTGCGCTTGGCCGACCCATCGGGCTCGAGTTCGAACCCGCCGATCTGACGCATCAGCGGCATGAGCTCATCGGGTGTCGAGCCGTTCCGCTCAGCGGCGAATAGCGTGTCGAACCATGTTCGGCTCTCGCCGTCGACCTACCGAAAGAAGTACGAGTTCTCGCTGCCGTGATGAACAACGATTTCCGGCCTGCCGAAAGTGGTTGCATCAGTTCCGGAGTCGCCCCGATATAGCCGTTGCTTTCGTACATAATTGTCCAGTCGCAGTGCTGGACGAGACCGGCCAGGAGATTGTCTGAACCGATCTCCTCCCACGACTCCAACGAGCGCAACAGGAGCGTTGCGAGGTCGCACTGGGCGGGTTGGCTGACCGTAGGCAGAGCGTCGATCCGCTCAGGCAGCGTCGCGTTGCTGATGACCGTCACACAGAATGCGTTGTTCAGCTCCGGCACCTTCTTGGTCTACGCATAGTCCCGGTATGTCACATCGCTCATGGCAGTCACCCTAGCTAGACGGGTCAAACCCAAGCCGCGGGCGGTGCAGTAGGCCGGCGCGATGCTTCCCAGGTTTGTGTCGGCAGGGTTCGTCCTTTGAGGGAGCAGTCGCCGTGTGGTGTCCAGTATTCGCGTTCGGGTTCGCTGGCGGCTCTGATGACGGCGTCGCTGGCGAGGATCCGTCCCGGCGTGTGTTTGGCGAGGTCGGTGAGGCGTGATGCCTCGTTGACCGCGTCGCCTATGACGGTGTATTCCAGGCGTTGGTCGGTGCCGAGGTTTCCGGCGAAGACGGGGCCGGTGGCGAGTCCGATCCCGATGTCGAGTTCCCCGTCGGCCAGGACGCGGTCGCGGATCTGCCGTGCGGCGTGGAGTGCGGAGTCAGCGGCATCGGCTCGGGCGACGGGCGCCCCGAAGATGCAGAGTGCGGCGTCTCCCTCGAATTTGTTGACCAGCCCGTGGTGGCTCTCGGTTGCCGCGATCACTTCTGCGAGGAGGCGGTTGAGCTTGTCGACGAATTCTTGCGGTGAGATCTGGTGGGCGAGTGCCGTCGAGTTGGTTACGTCGACGAACAGTGCTGTTATCTCCCGGATTTCGCCGGTCAGGTCGGCTCCTCGGTCGAGTGCGCGTTGCGCGACGTCTCTTCCGACGTGCCGTCCGAACAGGTCGCGCAGTCGGTCCTGCTCCTGGAGTCCGCGGACCATGTCGTTCACGGTGGATTGCAGTACCCCGATTTCGCTGCTGTCGTCGACGGGCACGCGCACGTCGAGCCGGCCCTGCCCGATGCGGCGGAGTGCACCGCGCATCTGGTGGATCGGTTGTGCGACGGCGCGGGCCAGCAGTGTTTCCGCGAGGGCCCCGGATACGAGTCCGAGGGCGGCGAGGTAGGTCGCGGCGCGGATGCGGTCGGGCGGTGCCGCATCGGGATAGTGCAGGAGCGCGATGGCCGCGGCCAATGGCAGCGCGGAGGTCAGCACCCAGGTCAAGATCAGCCGGGAGATGACTGACGTTCGTGGTGGCGCGTGTGGGGTGTCGACGGCCAGGATCGTGGCCATCACTGGACGGAGTGCACGTTCGACGAAGAGGTAGTTGTATCCGACGGTGGCAAGTCCGCCCAATGTCATGAGTAGGGTTCCGCCGAGGGCCTCCCAGACGGGCAGGAGCGCGAAGGCCGAGCCGGACATCGCGAGGATGCCCCCGGCCCACAGAGATCCGATGAGGACGGTGGACTCGGTGGGCAATCGCAGGGTGTGGCGGGCGTGGTCGGGTGTCGGCGCAGAGGAGGTGTCCAGCCACCCGAGGCTGCGTCGACGCAGGGCGAGGACGCCGCGAACTGCGACGAGCAGAGCCACGACCACATAGACCGCCAGGATCTGCAGAAGCGTTCCGAGCTGGGCACCGAATCGGTGCGGTGCGCCGCCCAGAACGATCAGCAGCGCGACGACGACGGCCCCGCCCACGCTCGAGCCCACGGTCAGCAGTGGTAGACCCCACTTCGTGCGTAACAGCACCGGAACTGGCTGGGCCGCATTGTGGGCTTCTGGTGGGTGTGGCCGCCCGGGGTGAGGACGGGCACTGGTGTGCCGCATTACCGATGCATCTTCTTTCGGTCGTGTCAGCGGTCCGGCGGGTGCGGTGACGGTCTGTCCGGCCCGTCATGGTCGAGCGCGGAGGTGAGGCGGTCGAGTAGGTCCTGGACGGCGCCGGGGGCGCCATGTTGGGCGAAGTGCTCGATCGACACGGCGATGAACACCGCGTGGGCGGTGAACAATGCGGTGCCGTCATCGGCGGTGGCGGTCGCCTTAAGGTGCAGTTTGCGGCCGTCGATCTCCCGGACGTGGGCGCTGATGCGCAGGGGCCGGTGCAGCGGGACGGGGGCGAGGTAGTCGACGGTGAGGCTCCGGGTCACTGCCGGGGTGCGGGCGATCCAGAGGCCGAAGCCGAACAGGTCGTCGCAGGCGGCGGCCACTGCCCCGCCGTGCGCGAGGCCGGGCGCACCGATGTGGCGTTCGTCGAACGTCACATCGGTGTAGACCTCGTCGCCGGAGCGGAACACCACCAGTTGCAGGCCGGCGAGATTGTCTGGCCCGCACCCCATGCAGGTCGGCGAGTGCGGCGGCAGCGGTAGCTGGGTCACGGGCGTTCCTTCTCGACGGTGCTGGCTAGCGGCGGGCGCGGGATCCGACTGCGCTGGGCCGGTTCAGCCGGGCTCCTCGATGCGCCTGCGTCCGGGGAAGCGCGGCCGGGCGCCCAGACCAGCAGGATCGCGGCACCCGCCGCCGCGATGAGTGCGAGGACGATCGCGGACTGCTCGACGCCGTGCAGGAACGCGGACTTGGCGAAGTCGGCGAGTTGCTGGCCGGCCGGTCCCGCCCGATCGGCGACCTCGAGGGCACCGGCGAGTGAGTCGGCGACCGGGCCCCGCGCCTCCGGTGGGAGCCGCGCGATCGCCGGGGCGATGTTGTGGCTGTACCCGGCGGCCAAGACACTGCCGGCGACCGCGATGCCGATCGCCGCGCCGATCTCGCGAGTGGCGTCGTTGACCGCCGCGGCGACCCCGTGCTTTTCGACCGCGGTGTCCGCGACGATAGCCGCCGTCGCCGGCGCCGCGGTCAGGCCCAGACCCGTGCTCATGATCAGCGTCGGCCACATCACGTCGACGTAGGTGGAGTCCAAATCCAGCCGGCTGATGAAGTAGAACCCCGCGGCGATGGCGAGCAGACCGGTCACCGTCATCAACCGCAACCCCAGCCGGGTCGTCATCCACGGTGCGACCGCCGACAAGAGCACCAACGGCACCATCATCGGCGCCAAGGCCAGCGCTGAACCCAACGGGCTGTATCCAAAGATCAACTGCAGGTATTGGACGAGGACCAGGAAGACACCGAACGTCACCAGGAACTGGATGGTGATGGAGAACGATCCGCTCCCGAAGCCCCGACGGGCGAAGAACCGCACATCGAGCAGCGGATGATCCGCCCGCAACTCCCACACTACGAACACCACTGTGGCCACCACCCCCAGCCCGAACCCGGCGACCACCACGGGATCCGACCAGCCGCGTACTGGGGCTTCGATGATGGCGAGCACCACTAGTCCGACCGCGAACACCACCGCGACCGATCCCATCACATCCATCAACGGCGGATTTTCCTGGCGGGATTCAGGAATGGTGAAGGCACACAACAGCAGAAACACCCCCACCGCGGTCAGGCCGACGAAGATCGACTGCCACGACCAGTAGTCGAGCAGCAGCCCCGACCCGAGAATCCCCAGCAGACCCCCGGACCCGGCGACCCCCGCCCAGATCCCGACCGCGCGTCCCCGCTGCTGCTCGGGGAATCCCGCAGTCAGGATCGACAGCGTGGACGGCATCATGAACGCCGCACCCACCCCGGCCGCGGCCCGCGCCGCGATCAACCACCACGGGGTCGATACCAACAGTGGCACCACCGAGGCCAGCGAAAACAGCGCCAACCCCACGATCAGCACCGCCCGCCGGCCGTAGCGGTCACCCAGGGCCCCGGCGGGCAACACCAGACACGCCAACACCAGCGTGTACCCGTCGACCACCCAGGTGAGCTGTGTTTGCGTCGCCCCGGTGGCTACCGCAATGTTCGGCAGCGCGGTGTACAGGGCCGCCATTGAGGCGACCACCAGGGCCACCGACAGGCACGAGACAACCAACGTCCACTTCTGCGCCCGCGACAGCAGCACTCGATTCTCGGCGGTCATGCACCCACCTCCACGTAACGCTACAGTTGGTAGCGGTTCACTACTATGAGTAGCACAATGTGGGGTGAGGAGATAGTGCCTGCACTGATCCGAGGGCACAATTACGAGTGCACAATTACGAGGTGGGCGAAAAGATGATCAACCAGAACACCGACGACGAGGACTGGCTCGTCGATCCCCGCAAGGCACGCTCACGCGCACGACTGCTCGATGCGGCGACGTCCCTGCTCTCGACCGGCGGCATCGAGGCCGTCACGGTCGACGCGGTCACCAAGGCGTCCAAAGTCGCGCGGACCACTCTCTACCGGCACTTCACTGACAGCACCCAGCTCCTGGCCGCGGCGTTCGAGCGTCTGCTGCCCCCGGTCACCGCGCCGCCGGCGTCCGGAACGATCCGTGAACAGTTGATCGAACTGCTGGACCGTCAGGCCAAGCTCATCGAGGAAGCCCCCGCCCAACTGACGATGCTCGGTTGGCTCGCCCTCGGGTCCGCCCAACCTGGCACGGCCGGGACGGCATCGCATCCCGAAGAGGACCGGAACCCAGTCAATTCTCTTCGCGCACGGGTGGTCAACCAATACCGCGAACCGTTCGACCGGATCCTGGGCAGCCCCGAAGCCCAGCAAGAACTCGGTCGCTTCGACACCAATCTCGCCCTGACCCAACTCGTCGGACCCATCGTCTTCACCCGACTCACCGCACTCCCACCGATCGGCCCGGCTGAACGCCAGCAACTCGTCGACGACTTCCTCGCTGCACGCTCCGCGCACGCGCGCTGACCGTGACCCCGCACTGATCTCTGCTTCAGCACCCGCCCGAGTCGGCGGGCTGGGGCGTCAACTCGGCGACCAGCGCTTCGACGCGGTTCTTGATCTCGTCGCGGATCGGGCCGAACCGCTTCGGCGCCTGGCCAACCGGGTCGTCAAGGACCCAATCCGGTAGCTCTTGCCGGAAAAGATGGGGGCAGCTGTCACCGCAGCCCATGGTGATCACCACATCGAGGCTTGCGCGGCATCGGAATTGATGCTGTCGGCGGGGGCGCTTCGGCGGAGCGGACCTCGATCGCATCGCCGGTATCGGATGTTCGGAGACGTCTCTGCGTTCTGCGCACTGGGACTGATCGCTCTCATCTGCTCGGAGTGGGTCTTCTTCGCTGGTCTATTTCGTGGTTCTCGGCGACCGCGAGACACTGCACGCCGCGTCGAGGCCTTGCTCAAGGCGCTCGCCGTGCCGCTGCGGGCCTGGCGCAGGAAGTAACACCCCGTTCCCTATGGGTACGGAAAACGTGATCTCGCCGTAAGGCGCCCGCCCACTCACCGGGTGCGCACCCTCCAGTCCCCGGGCGTTCTTTGCTAACCCCGTGGTCGAACCCGTTCGGCGCCCGGGGCTCTTTACGCCCAAAATCACTTCATAACAACGTGTTCGGCTGCGAATGCCGAAAATTGAGCCATTTGTTTCAGTGCTCCTTACGCAAAATCCACTGCGGGCGTGAAGCCCTCGATTAACCTTGGCTCAATCACACGAGACGGTGAGAATAGAAAGTGAAAACTATTGCAGGACAATGTATTTAACGCTATACTCGAGATAATGGGGATGGCACTGAAGAAGGGTTCGTCGAATAATGATGGTTCCAATATTGACCGTCCGCCAGCCGCCCGCACAGCGGCATGAAGAGCTGAAACCCAGTGAGCAGTTACAACGTCATAACCCCGGAAGGGAGTGCTGGGTGCCAGCGAGCTCCACAGCCTGACCGGCACCCACTCCCCTTCTCCTAAGCCTTCTTTGAACGGAGCCCACGCCATGACCACAGAGCGTCGAAGCACCTACGCCGACCGAGCAGCCCACTTCGAGGCCCTGGCTATCACCGCGCACGCCGCCGGCGACACCGATCAGGCCGCTCACCTCGAGGCAATGGCTGGCGTCATCAGCAACTATCGCGCAATCTGTCGTTCGGGACCATCGAGAAGCGCGAACGGTTGGTCTCGCGCTTCGCCGACTACGCCAACGAGTATCCGTGGCAATGGTCGCCGGCGGTGGTCGATGAGTTCTTTGGCGATTTGCGTAGTGTGCGGCACCTGCGTCAGACGTCGGTGCGCGGCTACCAGACGTCGCTGCGCCTGTTCTGCGACTACGTGTCGTCATCGGAGTATGGGTGGACAGCGTTGTGTCAGGAGTTGTTCGGCTCCCCTCCCGTACAGGTGTTCCATGAGTGGAATTCGGCCCGTCACGCCCAAGAGTGCGAGTCCAATCCGACCAAGCGCGCGTTCAGTCGTGTTGAGCTGCAACGGTTTTTCGATCACGCCGATGGTGAAGTGGACAGGATCGCGGCGAGCGGCCGCAAAGGATGGTTCGCGGCGTACCGGGATGCGACGTGGTTCAAGGTGGCCTACGGCTGGGGTCTGCGCGGCAATGAAGTCAGGCATCTGCAGACCACCGACTTCTATCGGAATCCGAAGGCCCCGGAGTTCGGGAAGTACGGCGTGCTCCGCGTCCGATACGGCAAGCCCCATCGCGGTTCTCCCCCGAAGCCACGATCGGTGCTCACTGTATTCGACTGGTCACCCGAGGTCGTCGAGGACTGGGTAGCGGCCGCCCAGTTGGGTGGCGACGAGGGACGGCTGGACCTGTTCACCAGCGAGCGAGGCACGATGGTATCGGTTAACTGTGTGCGACAACGATTTTCCCGATACTGCGAGGAACTCGGGCTGGCACCGGGTGTGGACATGCACTCGTTCCGCCGGTCATATACGACGCACCTGATCGAGGCGGGGATCGACCCCAAATTCGTGCAGGATCAGCTGGGCCATGAGTTCGCCTCGACAACGGGCATCTACGACTGCACCACGACCGACTTCCGCCAACAGACGCTGCGGGGCGCACTGGACTCGACCATGCGGGAGGCGATGAACACCGGCGATCACGGAGAGAAAGGTGACTAACTGATGGCAGCACGCACAGTCGACTACCGATGGCGGCTCGCGGAATTGATGGCAGCAGCAGGTCTGCACAACAGCACCGACCTGGTGCCGTTACTGCGTGAGCGCGGTATCGACCTGTCGGCGTCACAGATCTACCGCTTGGTGGCCGGCCAGCCCGAAAGGGTATCGCTCCAGGTCATGGCGGCGATATGCGACGTGTTCGCCTGTACCCCCGCCGATCTGGTGACGGTGACGGCCACCGATGCCCGACGCCGCAAGACCGCCACCGACAACGTTGTCGACCTCAGCCGCACCGGACGGCCGAAACGAGCGCGGGTGATCCGTGATGACTGAGCAAGACCCTGTCGGCGTGCGGCGACGCCGGGGCCGCCCCACGCGGACCACGGGCGACTACCTCTGCGATCGCTGCGGACGTGTGATGGGTAAGCCGCGCGTGCATTGGCCCGGCGAACGGCTGTGCAACAGCTGCTTCTACGTCGCGATGCGTACCTTCGGAATCTGCCCGATCTGCGGCCACGACGGTGTGCTGCCCGCCCGGGCACGAGCCGATGATCCTCGCCCCTGCTGCCTCGAATGCGGTGGGATCAACCCCTCAGGCTACCGATGTCTCACATGTACGCACGAAGGCGAAATCTATCGCCGCGGCCGCTGCGCCCGGTGTGCGCTGCGCGAGAACCTCGAACAGCTTGCTCCCCCACCCCGCAGCGACACCCGCAAGCAACGACGCAGCACGTTGATCGATGCCCTCACCACCGCGCAACGACCCGAGAGCATCATGACTTGGATGCGCAGCGAAGACGTCCGCGCACTGCTGACCGGGTTGATGACGGGGTCGATTCCGTGCGATAGTGCCCCGTGGAGTGGTGGACTTGGATCGGCGTGGACTCACGCGTAGTGATCAACGAGTCATGGTGAATGCTAAGCGCTTTGGTGGGATTGGTCCAGCGCTGCGGTGGCGTGTCGTT